>JAISVP010000071.1 GCA_031271475.1 Oscillospiraceae bacterium
GAGCAATGCACCGCCCCCTGTAAGGATAATACCGTTTTCATAAATATCACTTACAAGTTCCGGCGGAGTATCTTCTACAATATTTTTTATGGCTGCAACAATTTCCGTAACATCATCCACAATAGCCTCAAAAATATCTGTTTGCATTACTTCAAACTGAATAGGCATACCGCTTGTAAGGCATCTGCCTTTAAGCACAGTAGTTTTATCCGCCGCAGGAGTGAATACATTTCCTAATCGGCATTTCGCAGATTCTGCAGTTCTTTCTCCGATTAAGACCCTGTACTTGTTTGTCATATATCTTATTACAGACTCGTCAAGTTTGTTTCCGCCTGTTTTTATGGAACGCGAAAGTACAATACCGTTAAGGGAAATTACGGCGACATCTGTTGTTCCGCCGCCGATATCTACAATCAAGTTTCCGTTTGCACGCGCGATATCAACGCCCGTACCGATTAACGCCGCTATGGGTTCCTGTATAAGATATACTTTTCTTGCACCGGCACTGTGTGCTGCTTCGATTACTGCTCTGCTTTCTACCTCTGTGATAAAAGACGGCACGCAAATGATTATCTGAGGTTTAAATACCTGTTTTCCGCATACCTTGTATATAAACTCCCGTATCATACACTGTGTCATATCCTCGTCAGAAATAACACCGCCTGCAAGCGGGCGAATGGTCTCAATATGTCCGGGAGTTTTCCCTATCATTTTGTAAGCCTCTTCACCTACAGCAATTACTCTTCCGATTTTTTTATTGAATGCCACCACTGACGGCTCGTTAAGTACAATGCCTTTCTCCCCCATTGTCATTATGATATTTGCCGTACCCAAATCAAGTCCTATATCCATATTTCCCCTCTTCTGTATATTAATTTCGGCATCGAACAGGTTCAGATGCCTTGTAAGTATTTTTCATTTTCAATAAACCTCTCCGTTAACTGAATTTTATTGTTTCAGTCAGCGGATTTTTTTGTTGTATTAAGGTAAAAATCTGCGGTAATGCTTTGTGCCTTACAAAGATTTTTGACAAAGTACAGCAGAAAATATGTTGCTTAGACAAAATTTAGTTTCCCGGGAGGTTAATAGGAAATACTGTACTGCATTTGTCTTTTGCTGCTGTTTTGTTTACAACGGGTGTTCATACGATACTTTTTTATCTGTAGGTTACTTATTGGAATTGGAAGAAGTTGTTGCGATTACAGCGAGCACAACTTTTTCCGCTCCTTTAGATTTCAACAGTTCCGCACATTTGTTAGCGGTACTGCCTGTAGTTAAAACATCATCACAAAGTATAATGCTGTTACCTTTTAAGTTCACATCACAGATGCTGTAAGACTTAACATTCTCTGCTCGCATCTGTGCAGTAAGTCCTCGCTGTGTTAAAGACTTTCCGCTTCTTATCAGAATATCTTTCCTGTGAGGGATACCTGTTTGTACGGAAATACGCCGGGAAATAATTTCCGACTGATTATATCCGCGTTCAATCAATGTTTTAAAACGCATTGGCACAGGGACAATAAGACTTTCATCCGTCTTATTGATTGCTATAAGACGGGCCAGCAAATCTGCTGCGTGTTTTGCAAAATTAGTATTATCTCCATGCTTAAAAGCAGTGATTCCATTAGCAGCCGCACCGTCGTATTTGTACAAAACAAATACTTTATCAAAAGCAAACGAACCCTTTACGGAACATTCGCAAGGCAGTTTACCGCATTTATCACAAGCCTTAATTACGGGTAATTCACACTCATCGCATACGAGTTTATCAAATGTAATAAACGTCCCGCAACACGGACACCTATTGGGAAATAATAAGTCTAAAATAAAATCCATTTTTAACCGTGATTATCCTTTTAACACTTTTAGAGTATGGATTCCGGTGCTTTTGCACTGCAGTAATTTCAATTGAGAACCTCTGTGCAAAATGACGGATATTTAATTCACGCTGTAAATATCCGGGAGTTTATCCGGAGTTATTGCCGTTTGCAAGAATATACTTAAGACATGAACATCTCAAGGTTTTTTTGTTATTATCCACCATTTTCTGAATTTTAGTTTCTGTTCCTATGACAATAAGCAATTTTTTGGCTCTGGTTACGGCAGTATAAAGAAGACTGCGATAAGAGAGTTTTTCAAATCCGCTTGATATGGGAACAATAACTGCCTCAAACTCACTGCCTTGGCTTTTATGCACAGTAATCGCATAGGCAAGTTCAAGCTGATCAAGCATATCAAATCCATAAGTTACAATCCGTCCGTCAAAATCAACTGTAATTTGCGAACTTCCGCGGCTTATAGAAATAATCCGTCCGATATCTCCGTTAAATACGCCTGTACCTTCTGATATCTGGGAATCCTCAGACTTCTTCCAAACAATTGTATAGTTATTTTTCATTTGCATAACTTTATCTCCGCTGCGGAAAGTATACAGCATTGTTTTCACTTCATTTTTTTCGATGTGTGAAGGATTAACTGCCGCCTGCAAACTTTTATTCAGTTCAATAACTCCGGTGGGTCCTTTTCTTGACGGGGTTATAACCTGTATATCCGTAAGCGGAGAATACCCGTACGCATTGGGAAGTCTTCTGTTCACTAAATCTGTTATCATCGGAACAACTTTAACTGGATCGTCTTGTGAAAAGAAAAAGAAATCACTGTCACGTCTGGCTAAATCCGGATATTCGCCATTAGTAATTTTATGTGCGTTAAGGACAATATAGCTTGCTTGTGACTGGCGGAAAATCTTATCCAATACCGTAACATGAATCCGTTTACTGCCGATAATATCCTCAAGCAAATTCCCTGCTCCCACAGGAGGCAACTGGTCGCAGTCACCTACCATAATAATCTTGCAGTGTAACGGCAATGCGCGTAATAAAGACTGAAATAGCGGCACATCTACCATGGACATTTCATCTATAATAAGAGCGTCACATTCCAACAGGTTGTCCTCATCGTGCTTAAAAGAAAACCCAAAACCTATGCCGCCGGTTTCTCCGGGTCTTTGACTCTCGATGACTTCCAAAAGTCTGTGTACAGTTTTTGCCTCAAATCCAGTAAGTTCCGACACCCTTTTTGCGGCACGTCCTGTGGGTGCAGTAATCATAACACGGTTTCCGCTTTTTTGCAACAGGCTGATAATTGCATTAAGAGTAGTTGTTTTGCCCGTACCGGGACCTCCTGTAAGAATAGTAACTCCTTTGTGTAATGCGGCTATAATGGCATCTCTTTGTTTTTCGGCATATTTTATACCGCTTTCGTTTTCTTGAATTTCTATTACAGCATCAAGCTGTTCGGGTGTCATTTGGTCATTTGCGTAATCTTCCAAAGCGTTTAATCTTGAGGCAATGTAATCCTCAGCTTCATAATAATCCGCAAGATAAATAAAGCCCTTGTCCCCGATAATGTATTCAATAATATTTCCTGCTTCTATCTCTTTATTGTATGCTTCATAGTAATCACTTTCCCCAATTTCAAGGAAACGGCATGAAGCCGTACAAAGCGCACTTGACGGCACACAGGTATTTCCGTTAACGGTGTTCCAATTTAACACATAGATAATGCCCGCACGTATACGTTTTTGGGAATTGATCGGCATTTCCAATCTTTCCGCTAACAGATTCACCTCACTGAACTGTAATTCTACCCCTTCTGAACATAAGGCATAAGGGTTGTCCTTTATGCGGTCAAATGCTCCCGTACCCCATTTCATAAATGCTCTGACAGCAAACTGAGGAGGAATATTAAATTCGGTAAGGAATGCGGTAATGGAACGCAAGCAAAAGATTTTCTGTAAGTTCTCGGAAATATCCTTACACTTCTTTTTAGTAACGCCTTTTATTTGCATAAGTTTTTCGGGTTCATTTTCAATTATATTAAAGGTTTCCTTACCGAATGCTGCGACAATCTTCTTTGCAAGCCCTTTAGATACGCCTTTTATAATACCGGATGAAAGATATTTTTCGATATTTTCAGAAGAGTTAGGTAATTCCCGTTCAAAGGTTTCCGCTTGCAGCTGCCTGCCGAAACGCGGATGTGTAGTGAATTTTCCAGTAACATTAAGATGTTCGCCAGTTTCTACATTACCCAATTGTCCGACTACAGTAACGAGTTCCTGTGTCTCTGTAGCAAGGTCTACAACAGCATAACCGCTTTTAACATTTTTAAAAAGCACTGACTCAACTGTTCCGCCTGTACTCACGGTTACACTTGATTCTTCTATCATTTTTATCACTCCTATATATAGCAATTTCGATCCCGAACGGGCTAAGCGAATTCCTCATCGACGCACGCATTTGCGTGAGCAGTCCCGGCTTTGCCGAGACCGCAGCCGTTAGAAACGACTGTATCAAATGCTGTTGTGCAGACAAATTATGCGGAATCTATAGAATATTAAACCGTAATTTCTTTGATTTTTGACAGCAGTCTAATACTTTGTAACTTATTTATTAAATCGCAGACGGATTCTTGCGTTTAATATTCTCCGTCTGTTTCGGTTGTCAGCCGCACGCCTGACGGGAAACAGGGTGATTCGAGCAAATAAACTCACGAACGGCTTTGCCGTGAAGTGCACGGGTTTATTTGCGGATTAATAAGTTTTTGTACAAAATGACTGACATTTTGCTTATGCTATGTATACTGTTTTACTTTGTAAAACAGCAGTGCGTTTCGCAAGAGCCTGTTCAATATCTTTTTGTGATTGTGCTTTTTGGTAGATTTTTGGCTTTTCTAGGCAAAATTCCGCAGTAATGCTTGCGTCTTACAAGGAATTTTAACGCTGAAAAACGGAAATTTTGCTGAAAATGACACTTGCCAAAAGATATTGAACAGGCTCTAAGAAATGCACCGAACACCGTTGCTTTGCTGCGGCGTTCAAGAGTATAATGTACAGAGAATATCAGAAATTTATTTGCGGTTCGGTAAAATTTTTCGCCTTATGCCAACTGTGAACTTTGGCTTTGTATGCATACAAAAATCCGGCAGTAAATTTGTCAGGGTTATTATTTCATAGCCGTTTCTAACGGCTATGGTCTCGGCTTTGCCGAGACCCGCACTCAAATGCGTGCGTCGATGAGGACTTCGCTTAACCCGTTCGGGGTCGAAATTACTGTACAGTTCCTAATCAACCGTTCTCGGTTTCACCATACGGACACAATGTTTTTCCTCACAAAGCTTTTTACAGATCTCAAGGGTGTCTTTATCATTATCTTTGTTGAGAAGATAGATTTTGGGGTTAACCTTTCCGCCGTTCCATTTAAGAAAACGGATAAGGCGGCGGATTTTATCCTCTGCCTGTTGATTTTTATAAATAGGAAGTATAACAACTATATCATCAGGCACATGCAGTTTGACAAGTATGCTATATCCGAAAAAAAAGATAACAATTAAAAAAACAGCAGCAATAAGTAAGAGTTCCATGACATCCCCCGTTCTATACGCCTAAAGCAAACGTATGTAATATGTAATTATTCCTGCACAGTTCCGATTCCGAAAGGACACCTAATATTCGTAAAACGGAATTATTATAGGAAATACCATATCATATTATATGCCGGATCAGTGCCTGGGGTTCGCGATGACCACAAGAATTGCTTTAAGGAGTGCTGATATAATTTCAGAGAAAGCCAATTTTTCTATCATTGCATCAATTGTTTCCTGTTTAGCTATAACATATTTGGGCTGCAGCCTGTTAAGTGCGAGTGCCATCACATCATTACGGCAGCGTTCGCATTTGCAACAGTTAAATCTTGAGAATACCTCGTCAATTTTGTCCAAAACTGCCAGTTCCATAATATTAACCATGATGAATGGATTTTCTGCCGGGACAGCCGTTTCCGCCGCCGTATTTTTTTCCAAAGGTTCGGTTTTTTTTAATTCCGCGACAGAGTCATCCAACAGCGGTTCAGGCATTGCTGAACTTGATGGCATAAGCCTGTTAAACATACTTTCCTTATCTAACTTGTTCTTTGCCATACATTTCCCTTCTTTTACAGTAATTTCGACTGAGAACGGGCGAATCCCGCCCCACGCATTTGCGTGAGAGTCTCAGTTTTGCCCAGACCGCAGCCGTTAGAAACGGCTATATTGCAACTTCGGCTGAAAACAGACACACCGCAACATCTAAACATCTATGAATTTATTGGGGTAAAATATTAGTCATTTTGTATAAAAAGCCACGCCCAGCGTATACTGCTGCAAGAATTTTTGATACAAAAGCACTAACATTTAACCAACGGTATTCAGATGTTACCGTTATCAATCGGCAGGTGTTCAATATTCGTAAACAGGTTTGCGAGCATTTCCCATTAAATTCCCTGTTCTGCCAATTCTTTTATAAGCTTAAAGAAATCACGGATAGCAGCAGTGTTCCTTGCATATTCCGTAACATCAAGCTGTAAAGACTGAGCTTCAGAAACAGCAATAGACCGACGGATCAAAGTACTGAACAGCGGTATATCAAACCTTTCTGCAATCATTTGTGCAGTTCCGAAAACTTCTTTAGAAAGTCTTGTGCGTGCATCAAAA
>JAISVP010000081.1 GCA_031271475.1 Oscillospiraceae bacterium
AAATCGGCAGAAATTTGTTTATAGACCACGGAATGGGTGTGGTTATCGGAGAAACCGCGGAAGTAGGAGACAACTGCGTTATTTATCAGGGTGTAACACTGGGGGGAACAGGTAAAGAAAAAGGCAAACGTCATCCGACTTTGGGGAATAATGTTATGGTGGGTGCGGGAGCAAAAGTACTCGGCCCGCTTACTGTGGGGGATAATGTGAAAATTGCGGCAAACGCTGTGGTGCTTCAGGAAATACCTCCGAATTCCACAGCCGTGGGAGTTCCGGCAAAAATAGTAAAACGTGACGGTATGAGGATTGAAAATGATTTGGATCAGATCCATATCCCCAATCCTGTAGCTGCCGAATTTGAGAAGATTTATGCTGCTATAGAGCAGTTAAACAGTTAACAGTCGGGTACTTAGGGAATGTCTGCGGGAACTCCCCGCAGATATCCGGCGCAGTCCGTCTGCCGCCGGGGGTGTTGAGCGGCATTGCTTTTACAGCGATGCTTACCGGGAGGGTGCAAATGAAGATATACAATACACTGACAAAAAATAAAGACGATTTTATACCGTCCGCAGGGGTGGTAACGGTTTATGTATGCGGGCCGACGGTATATAATTATATTCACATAGGAAATGCACGGCCTTTGTGCGTATTTGATGTGCTTGTTAAATATTTAAAGCATCAGAAGTATGAGGTGAAACATATCCAGAATTTTACGGACGTGGATGATAAGATTATAAATAAAGCGGCAGAAGAAGGTGTTGCGCCGTCTGAAATAGCATTAAAATATATTAAGGAATATAAAAAAGACGCACACGGTTTGAATATCCGGGATGCGGATGTAACGCCAAAGGTTACGGAGAATATAGACTGTATTGTGGAGTTTATTTCAATGCTTTCAAAGAAAGGCTATACGTACCAAACCGACAGCGGGGTGTATTTTCGTACCGCAAAGTTTAAGAAATACGGTGCGCTTTCGTGTATGCCGATTGAGGATTTACAGGCCGGAGCGAGAATTGACACGGACTCCGATAAAGAAAATGTTTTGGATTTTGCGTTATGGAAAGCGGCAAAACCCGGGGAACCTGCATGGAATTCCCCTTGGGGTATGGGCAGACCGGGATGGCATATAGAATGCAGTGCAATGGCAAGACGGTATGGCGGTAAGACTCTTGACATACATTGCGGCGGACAAGATCTTATTTTTCCGCATCATGAAAACGAAATAGCTCAAACTGAAGCGGCAACAGATGAACCGTTAGCCAGATATTGGATGCATAACGGCTATATTAATGTGGACAGCCAGAAGATGTCGAAATCTAAAGGGAACTTTTTTACCGTGCGTGAGGTTGCGGGTGTTTACGGATATGACACGGTACGTTATCTGATGTTACAGACACATTACAGAAGCCCGATTAATTATTCCGAAGAACTGCTTGAATCCTGCAAGGTATCGCTTGAGAGGATATATAACTGCCGCGGGAATTTGCAGCTTGCCCTTGACAGTGCGCAATGGTCCGGAAGCGGCAGGGATTTCTCTTCTTTTAAGGATCGCTTTTTTGCGGCACTTTCAGATGATTTGAATACAGCGGATGCAATTTCCGTTCTGTTTGAGTTAGTGCGTGAAATTAATAAGATTTTGCGTGAAACAGTGTCAAGGGAAACTTTAACCTCAGCATTTCTTGCTTTTGACGAGTTTTGTGACCTGCTTGGTATTGAGCCTTTACGGCAGTCAGTAATTCCGGAAGAAGTACAAAAACTTGCGGATTTGCGTAAAAAGGCAAAGAAAGCGCGGAATTTTGAATTGGCTGACGAATACCGAAGTAAAATTGCCGATTTAGGATATACAATAGAGGATACAAGACAAGGGGTTAAAATAGTCAGGACTTAGCAGAAAGTACTCACAGGCATACTTGCGGATACTGCCGTTGATGATAACGGAGTTTAGCTTGTTTACAGCTGAAATCACTGTACTGTTTTACTGTGTAAAACAGCAGTGTGTTTCGCAAGAAACGAACCGAACACGCAGTGTTCAAGCTAACGCTGTTGCTTTGCTATGGCGTTCAAGAGTATATATTATGGAGTGTAGAATGTTCAGAAACAATCCTGTATTAAAAAAGACCGTAACGGTAATGCTTATAGCGGCAATAGCAGTAAGTGCGGTTATGACAGTTATCTCAGTTTTAAACAAACCTCAGGCAGAGATAGATATGGAAACTGTGGTGTTTGTACAAAAACAGCCGGATGCTGCGAATGCGGAAACAGCCGTAATAGAAACATCTTGCGGGACAATCAAGGCTGTGCTGTATCCCGAATATGCCCCGAAAGTAACTGAAAACTTCAAATCTTTGGCTAACAGCGGGTATTATGACGGAACATATGTGTATGAAATAGACCGCGGGCATTGGTTCAGTGCAGGAACACCGAATGAAAACGGAGATTTAAATCCGGATTTCGATAAGAAAAACGAAAGTGTAAAAGCAACTGCACATCAAAATTTATGGCCGTTTAAGGGCGCGCTGTGTGCTGTTCCGACCTCAGAAGACAAAAGTAAGGCGGGAAGCCGTTTTATGTTCTTGAACACAACGGATTTTGATGCACAGACAAAAGAGGAAATGCTTAAGGTACCCGGCGGGGAAAAACTTGCGGAAACCTTTTTTGAATTAGGCGGAATTCCAAATTTGTCCCAGCAAATCTGTGTGTTCGGACAAGTCTTTGAGGGTATGGATG
>JAISVP010000141.1 GCA_031271475.1 Oscillospiraceae bacterium
GGACAAAATGTTTGATCGGGTAAAGGTATCGCGTGAGGATATTCTGACGTTAAGAAGCCGGAAATTCCCTGTAATCGACACCTTGAAAGGCGTGAAAATGCTTAAAGATATTGAAAAGGCAAGGGACGGTCAGGAATCTCTCGGCGGGATAATCGAATGTGCCTGTGTTAACGTGCCCGCAGGTGTAGGTTCGCCGCTGTTCGAGGGCCGGGAAAATACTGTGGCTTCGTTGGTTTTCGGAATCCCGGCTGTAAAAGGAATAGAGTTCGGGGCGGGATTCAAAACAGCTGAAATGGTCGGAAGTCAGAATAATGATGAACCGTATGTGGACGAAAGAGGGTATGTTCTTACAAGAACAAACAATCACGGCGGTATTCTCGGCGGAATTTCTTCCGGTATGCCCATTACGATGAATGTTGCAATAAAACCGACGCCGTCAATTTCACAGCCTCAGAAAACAGTCAATTTTTCAAATCTTGAAAATGATACTGTAACGGTTTCCGGACGGCATGACCCGTGTATTGTTCCGCGTGCGGTGCCTTGCGTCGAGGCGGCGGTAAATATTGCCGTATTGAACCATATGATAGATTATGATAATTTCTGAGGCAGGGTTATGGAATTACTGATAGAATTAAGGGATGTTGATATAATAAAAGTTCTTATATGCTACGTCCTGTATAAGATTGAAATGCCCGCAGCGGATTCACAGCTGCGGGAAGTTATTGTCGGCAGCGGGGCTGTCAATTACTTCTTTTATACGGATGCATTGGATGGACTGGTCAGGCATAATTCGATAAGTGTTGATTTGCAAAACGGAGAAAATGTTTATACTTTGGAAGAAAAAGGAAGATTGTGCGCCGAAACTCTGAAAAGTCATGTCCCTAAACTGTTTAGGGACAGAGTTATAGAAAAGGCAGTGCGTTATTTTACTAAAGTGAGAAACAGGGAAAATATTACAGTTGAGTATGAGAAAGCCGGAAACGGCTATACGGTTGTGTTTAAATGCAACGATAATGTAAATGACTTAATTGATTTGAAATTTTTTGCTCCGGATGAAAAACAGGCTAAACTCTTATCGGATAATATTGAACGTAACCCGCTTGGATTTTATACCGATTTAATCGCACTTGCATTGCATAATAAGGATATTGAAGTGGATTTAACAGACAATTAGTTTGAAAAATACGGTTTATATACGCACTCTTTGTGCAAATTAACCAAAAACGCTGCAAAATTTTCTCTGCCTTAAACCCTTGAAATCTTTTCAAAAATATGTTATAATTGTAGAGGACAGTTGTAACTGCCAATTCCAAAAGGGTGGGATTCATTATGGAAAAGATTTTAGTAACCGGCGCCTCCGGTCTGATAGGAAAGAGGGTGTGTGCGGGACTTTTAAAAAAAGGCTATGCAGTTGTTGCCGCGGGCACGTCTTTCCCAAAACATTTTGAGGATGCTGAGAATTTTAAATTTACATGTGCTGATCCGGGTGACGAAGCCGCTTGGAATGAGTTGTTTGAGCAGGAGCATTTCGACGGACTTGTGCATTTGGCATGCAGTGCCGATAACGATTTCGGAAATATAATAGAAACCAATGAAATGGAAATTTCCGCACAGTATGACAGCTTTATATTTAAAATGGCAAGGCAGGCAAGGTTAAAACACTGTATACTTTTAAGCACCACACAGGTATATGAAAACCCAAAAACACGTGAACCGGTCAATGAGGAAAATAATGTTAAGCCTATATCAAACTATGCTGTGCTTAAACGCAATTCGGAATTGCAGATGGCGGCGGATCTTAAGGGTGCCGGTGATATTTTGAGTTGTATAATCCGGACGGCACCGGTTTATACGCATCAGTTTTGTGATAATTTATACGCTAAAATACATGATCCGAAAGATGATTCCAATTTTGTGTACAGAACAGGCGAGTACGGGTTCCATTTTTGCTGTGTGCACAATTTGGTTGATTTTGTTATTTGCATATTGAAGCAGGTTGACGCGTATACTTATACCGGAGTATATAATGTGGCGGACAAATACCCGATTTCCGCATCTGAAATTATAGAGTTTATGACGGAATTCCATGACCTCGGTGCGGTTTTTCAGCGTGAGGAACCCCTCGCTAAAGGTACGTTTTCATTCCTCTTCGCAAGAATCGGCAAACCCGTTGAGGAGTGCAAAAATGATTACCGCCACTTAAACTTGGATACCATATTAAGCAATTTGAATTTCTGTATTGCAAAGGCATCAAGGATTTGTCCGTTTAGTTGGAATCTGGAAAATACGAAATAAATACATTGTGTAGGAAAGGGGAATTATGAACAGAATAGATCTTGAAAGCTTTGATTTTAATGTCTTTGAAGATATTGGAAAGAGGTGGATGCTGCTGACGGCAGGCACCATTGATGAGCATAACACAATGACTGCCTCCTGGGGACAGGCGGGAGTTGTATGGGGAAAAAATGTTTTGACCTGTATGATCCGCCCGTCAAGGTATACTTACGGATTTGTGGAGGATAATGACATATTCACTGCTTCATTCTTCGGTGACGGCAACCGCGGGGCATTGAATTTCTGCGGCGCTAATTCAGGCCGTGATTTTGAAAATAAATCCCTTGCGGCGGGACTTACTCCAATTTCCGCTGATGCCGATTTGGGCGGTGTGACTTTTGAACAGGCGAAATTCTATTTTGTTTGTAAAAAAATATACAGAGCTGAAATGCTTGACGAAAATATACTTGACGGCAGTATCCGTACAAATTACGGGCCCGGTGAAGGAATGCACATATTTTATGTTGGGGAAATCCTTGCGGCATATGAGAAATAATAAGTCCGCAAATGAAATAATAAAAGAGCAAAGCCTGCGGCTTTGCTCTTTTATATACGATCGGGAACAGGCTAAGCGAAGTCACGCATTTGCGTGCGATGTCTCTGGGCTTTGCCCAGAACGCAGTCGTTAGAAACTATTTTTCACCGGAAACTGCAATCCGGTTCATAGCCCGCTTAAGAGAGAATTCAGTCTGTTCTCTGTCAAAACTGCTTAACTCCGATTCTAACATTTCATTTGCCGCCGCTTTCGCAATCTCCGCGCGTTCCACGTTAATCTCATCTGCCCATTCAATAGAGGTCGCTATTATTACAGTCTTCTCTTTTGACACTTTTACGGTACCGTATGAAATTGCGGCTGTTTTTAACTCACCGTCAACTTTAATACGTACCTTGCCCGGCGGAAGAATTGCCGCAAAACTTTCATGACGTGCCATGATTCCGAGTTCTCCCTCGGAAGAACGCAGAAGAACTTCCTGCACCTGTGCGTCAAAAAAGACTTTCTCCGGTGTTATGATTTGTAAGTTAAAGGAAGTCATAAAAAACCTCAACTCTCTATTGAAAAATTCGATTTGTTATTCAACCGTCACTGCCGTGCCGGTTACGGTTACCATAAGCATGTTGTTCTGATCGCCAAGAACCGCGTAATCTACATCAACACCAACGATTGCGTTAGCGCCTAACTTGAATGC
This sequence comes from Oscillospiraceae bacterium, assembly GCA_031271475.1. Taxonomy (GTDB): domain Bacteria; phylum Bacillota; class Clostridia; order Oscillospirales; family Ruminococcaceae; genus JAISVP01. The sequence goes on from JAISVP010000141.1 coordinate 3,522, forward strand.
CCGGCTTTCCATTTCCCGTATGGCGGATTCACGTGCCTCAATCAATTCATTTTCATACGATCCGCTCCGTCCGCCGAAAAAGTTAGTCAGTCCCGCGGCGAAATCCCGTATGAAATTTATTCCGCTTACTACCTCACCGGATACTATACCTTTGTACTGAGTGATTTTTTTATCCTGTACTGTATGTGTAGTTGTGATAATCATAGCTGTTCCTTTCTTGCCTTTTCGACCGCTTCGTCAATCGTGCCCACAAACAGGAATGCAGACTCAGGCAAGTCATCGTGCATACCTTCAAGAATTTCTCTAAATCCCCGAATAGTTTCTTTTACAGGCACATACTTGCCTTTCATTCCGGTGAACTGTTCCGCAACGGTGAACGGCTGCGACAGGAAACGTTCAATTTTACGCGCACGGCTTACAGTGAGCTTGTCATCATCGGAAAGTTCATCCATTCCCATAATGGCAATAATATCCTGTAGCTCCGTGTATCTTTGCAGAGTCGTCTGCACACGCCTTGCGATACTGTAATGCTCATTGCCGACAACTTCCGGCGACAGGATTCTGGAATTGCTGTCAAGCGGATCAACGGCAGGATAAATTCCAAGCGAAGAAATACGTCTTGACAAAACTGTCGTAGCATCAAGGTGGGCAAATGTAGTTGCGGGAGCCGGGTCAGTTAAGTCATCGGCAGGCACATAAACAGCCTGTACGGATGTAATGGAACCCTTATTTGTGGATGTAATTCTCTCCTGTAACGCACCCATTTCCGTTGCAAGCGTTGGCTGATAACCGACAGCGGACGGCATACGTCCAAGCAACGCGGAAACTTCCGAGCCGGCTTGCGTGAACCGGAAAATGTTATCAATAAACAGAAGGACATCCTGTCCTTGGGCATCTCTGAAATATTCCGCCATGGTAAGCCCGGAAAGTCCGACCCTCATCCTTGCTCCGGGCGGTTCATTCATCTGACCGTAAACAAGTACGGTTTTGTCGATAACGCCGCTTTCTATCATCTCATTGTAGAGGTCATTGCCTTCTCTTGTACGCTCGCCTACACCTGTAAATACGGAGATACCGCCATGCTGGTTGGCGACATTGTTAATAAGTTCCTGAATCAGCACAGTTTTACCTACGCCCGCTCCGCCGAAAAGTCCGATTTTACCGCCGCGTAAATAAGGCGCAATAAGGTCGATAACTTTTATTCCTGTCTCAAGGACTTCATTTGTTGCGGTTTGTTCCTCATATCCGGGGGCTTCACGGTGGATTGCACGGAATTCCTGTGCTTCAAACGGCTTTTCGTCAATTGCTTCACCTAAGAGGTTAAAAACCCGTCCGAGTGTGTTTTTTCCCACAGGCACTTTAATGGATTCGCCCGTATCTACAGCGTCCGTACCGCGTACCAAACCGTCCGTACTGCTCATTGCAATACAGCGAACCGTATCATCCCCGATATGCTGTGCGACTTCAAGCACCAAACGCTGACCGTTATTGTCTACTTCA
>JAISVP010000174.1 GCA_031271475.1 Oscillospiraceae bacterium
GGGCGGAACGTGCCGCTTCGCGGCATTGCAAGCGTAGCTTGCAGTCACAAAATGGAACATTTTGTGACGTTCCGCCGGGTATTGGTTGTTAGAAAGGAAAATATGGCAAAACATAAGAGCAAAATTGGCGGACAGGCTTTGTTAGAGGGCATAATGATGAGGGGAGTGCGGAAGTCTGCAATGGCTTGCCGGTTGCCTGACGGAAGCATTGATACGGAGGTATGGAATGAAAATCCCCTTAAGATACATAGGAAGATTCCGTTTGTACGCGGGGTTTTTAACTTTGTGTCATCACTGGTTACCGGATATAAATGTTTAATGAAATCTGCGGAAAAGCAGGCTCTTGAAGAGGAAAAAATAAAGGGACAGACCGATAACAAAGCGGGGAATGAAAAGAGCGAAAAGGTTGTTTTCGGCTTATTAATGGGTGCGGCAATGGTGATTGGAATTGCAATCGCAGTCGGTCTTTTTATTTTCGCTCCAATGCAGATTGTGAAATTCACGGAAGGGTTTATTACTAACAGTATTGTTAAGACCGTTCTTGAGGGGATTGTTAAGATTTTGCTGTTTGCACTGTATTTATGGGCGACTTCACTTATGAAAGACTTAAGGCGGACATATGAATATCACGGTGCGGAGCATAAAACGATTGCCTGTTTTGAAAGCGGGGAAGAGCTTACTGTTGAAAATATAAAGAAACATTCCAGATTCCATCCCAGATGCGGGACAAGTTTTCTGTTCCTTGTGATGTTTGTAAGCATATTTGCACACAGCTTTTTAAAATGGGATAATATTTTTATCCGTATGGGAATTTCGATTGCGATGCTTCCGTTTATTGTCGGGATTACTTATGAGCTGATCCGGATTGCGGGCAGTTTTGATAATATATTCACAAGAATACTTTCCGCACCGGGCATGGCTCTGCAAAGACTTACCACAAAAGAACCGGATGATTTGCAAATTGAGATTGCTGTTGCGGCAATCACACCATGTCTGCCTGAAAATCTTGAAGAAGATCAGTGGTGACATCAGAGTAACCCTGTTCCCGATCGAAATTATTATAGAGGATACTGGAGAACTATGGATTTTTACAGAAATTGTCTGATCAGAATGCACGGAATTGAAAATATGGAATTTGAACTCAGACAGATGTTTAAGAGTACGGATGATGAGGCGAAAATTGAGAGTTTTATAGACCGGCGTGTTTCCGGTGAGCCGCTTCAGTATATTCTTGGGGAATGGGAGTTTTACGGCTTGCCGTTTAAAGTCGGGGAAGGGGTTCTGATTCCAAGGCAGGATACGGAAACAGTCGTCGATTTCATATTGGAGAAACATTTAATAACGCCGTTTGACAGTTCATTAAGCGATTATGATAATCTAACAAAGTTTGCGGCAGGCGGAATGCCTTCTTACAGAATTTTGGATTTGTGTGCCGGAAGCGGTTGTATAGGTATTGCGCTGGAAAAAGAATCCGAAACGGAATTCCTGTCGGATGCCGGGTATGCGATGCAAAATGCGTTCGGCAGGGCGGCGGTTGAATTGCCGGGATTTACGCCTGAGGTGGTTGCTGTTGAGAAGTTTAATATCCGGTATCTTAAGGAAAATATAGCTCTTAACAGTTCACGGGCTGCTGTATTGCAGGCGGATGTTTTAAGTGAAGATACGGTAAATGCGCTTATTCAAGAATACGGGCTGTTTGATATGATTGTCTGTAATCCCCCGTATCTGTCAAAAGAAGATATGGAAAATTTGCAGACAGAAGTGACATATGAACCCCGGGAAGCACTGTACGGCGGTGAGGACGGATTGGACTTCTATAAGAAGCTGACACGTTTGTGGCATCGGGCGTTGAGAAAACATGGCAGTATTTTTTATGAACTGGGCATAAACCAATATGACAGAGTCAAATATATACTTGAAAGCGGCGGATTCAACCGTATAGATTTTAAAAAGGACTGTTGCGGCGTGATTAGGGTAATAGAGGGAGTAAGGATATGAAAGCCGATGTAAAAAAGAAAACACCGCCTGAACCGTTAATTAAGGCGGCAAATGAAGATGAAAAGAAAAAGGCACTTGAGATTGCGATTAAGAACATAGAAAAGCAATTCGGGGCAGGCGCGATTATGAGACTCGGAGACAATGCTAAAATCAAGATTGATGCTATTCCTACCGGGTCGCTTACTCTTGATATTGCATTGGGAGTCGGCGGGGTGCCCCGCGGACGCGTTGTTGAAATTTTCGGGCATGAAAGTTCGGGAAAGACTACAATTGCACTGCATATAGCCGCACAGACACAGAAAATAGGAGGCACTGTTGCGTTTATTGACGTTGAACACGCTCTGGATCCGACTTATGCGGCGGCTATTGGTATTAATATTAATGAGCTGTTTATTTCACAGCCTAATAACGGCGAACAGGCACTTGAGATTGCGGAGGCTTTGGCGCGTTCGGGCGCTGTGGATACGATTGTAATTGACTCGGTTGCGGCTATGGTAACAAATGCTGAAATTAAAGGCGGTATGGGTGACGCTCATGTCGGACAGCTTGCAAGACTTATGTCACAGGCATTGCGTAAACTTACGTCCGTTATTGCCAAATCTAACTGCGTATGCGTGTTTATTAACCAAATCCGTGAAAAAATCGGCTCATATATGGGCGGAACGACTACCCCCGGCGGCAGGGCTTTAAAGTTCTATGCGTCTGTGAGGCTTGAAGTCCGTAAGTCGGATTTTATTAAGGACGGAACTAACATTGTCGGCACGAGTACTAAGTGTAAAGTCGCTAAAAATAAAGTCGCTCCGCCGTTTAAGGAATGTCAGTTCGATATAATGTATGGTGAGGGAATTTCACGTACCGGTGAGGTGCTTGACCTTGCCGTACAGCTTGAGGTAATCAAAAAGAGCGGTTCGTGGTTTAGTTTTAACGGTGAGAAATTGGGGCAGGGCAGGGACAATGTCAAGAAAGTTTTAAAGGAACGTCCCGAACTTATGACGGAACTTGAAAAAATTCTGATGGAAAACGCGTCGAAGCTTTCAACGCTTAAAACTGCCGCGGCAACCGGTACAGTCAGTGAAAGTAAAACTGACAGCGAGGATGAAACTCCGGAAACGGAAGTCAGTGTGGATATTGCTGATATTGACGGGGATTTTGAGGAATTTACACCCGCAAATTAGTAACGGTACCCGTGCGGAAATTTGTGTTTGACACAGAAAACACTGCAATATACAGTCGTTTCTAACGGCTATGGTCTGGGCAAAGCCCAGACCTCGTACGCAAATGCGTGCGTCGATGAGAACTTCGCTTAGCGAAATTCTCGGTCGAAATTACTATAATGACAGTAATTAGTGAGGTTTTATGCAAAAGGTTGGTATGGTGTCACTGGGTTGTTCTAAGAATTTAGTGGATGCCGAGAGAATGTTTTTTAAAATTAAACAGGCAGGATATACGCTCTGTGCGGATCCTGCCTTGGCTGATGTTGTTATTGTTAATACTTGCGGTTTTATACAGTCCGCTAAAGAGGAAGCTATTGAAACGGTGCTTGAGTTCGCAAAGCTTAAAGATGAGGGGCAGATACAGAAAATTATACTTACAGGTTGTCTTGTGGAGCGGTACCGTGAACAGACCGCTCAGCTGTTTCCTGAGGTTGACGGATTTTTAAGCTTGGGATGCGATGCTGATATAGCATGGATTTTAGATACGGTTTTGCAGGGTAAACGTGTGCTTAAATTTGATTCCGAAATGCAGCTGCCGCTTACGGGAGAGAGAATTGTGTCTACTTTGCCGTTCTTTTCATACCTTAAAATTGCCGAGGGATGCAGCAATGTATGTTCATACTGTGCTATACCGTCTATACGCGGGCCATTCCGTTCTGTTCCTATGGAAGATGTTCTGGCAGAGGCTCAAATGCTTGCGCATGGCGGCGTTACGGAAATTAATGTTATTGCACAGGATACCACACGGTATGGAATTGACCTGTACGGTGAGTATAAATTGCCGGAACTGCTGCGTAAGTTATGCAGGATTGACGGTTTTAAATGGATTAGGGTACTGTACTGTTATCCTGACAGAATTACTGATGAATTGCTTGATGTTATTGCAAGTGAGGAAAAAATTGTTAAGTATATTGATTTGCCTGTTCAGCACTGCCGGGAAGGTGTGCTTAAGGCTATGAACCGTCCGGATAATGAGGAAAGTCTAAGGGCATTGATTAAAAAAATACGTGAGAGAATTCCTGATGTGACATTGCGTACGACTTTAATTACCGGCTTCCCGAATGAAAGCGGAGAGGATTTTGTCGGTCTTATGAGATTTGTGCAGGATATGGAATTTGACCGTCTTGGCTGTTTTGCGTATTCACAGGAAGAGGGAACTCCCGCCTGTGATATGGAACCTCAGATAGATGAGGATTTGCGGCAAAAACGTGCCGGGCTTATTATGGAAACCCAAAATCTTATAGCCGTGAATAAGAATGCACAGAAACTTGGGATGACTCTGACCGCCGCTGTGGAAGGCTATGACAGGTATGCACAGTGCTATTTCGGCAGGACGGCGGCAGATGCACCGGATATTGACGGAAAGGTGTTCTTTACTTCCGAAAATAAACTGCGGATCGGGCAGTATGTTGACATTAAGATTACGGATGCTGTGGATTACGACTTGCTCGGCGAGGTGGTAAATGGATAATAAATCTGAAAAACTGAAAAATCTGCCGAATATATTAACCGTGGTAAGGATTTGTTCAGTACCGTTTTTTGTGTTTTTCTTGTTAATGGGTATGAGGGAACTCATTTACGGGGATCCTTTTCCTAACAGATATGTGTGTCTGTGGATTGCATTGGGGATTTTTGTCATTGCATCCGTTACGGACTGGCTTGACGGTTATATTGCAAGGAAACACAGTCTGATAACTGATTTCGGGAAGTTTATGGATCCGCTGGCAGATAAAATTCTTACAGTATCCGCATTGCTTTGTTTTGTTGATATTGGAGTAATCCGGTCTGTTCCGGTCATAATCATCATTGCTAGGGAATTCGCGGTGTCCGGAATGCGTCTTGTGACCGCAGATAAGGGCGTTGTTGCTCCCGCGGATAAACTGGGGAAAATCAAAACTGCCGTGACTATGATAACGGTCATTTTTATGCTGTGCGGAGAGATTTTTCTTGCAGGCAGGTATGTTAAT
>JAISVP010000194.1 GCA_031271475.1 Oscillospiraceae bacterium
TACAGAGCATATTGTCAATTTCCGGCTTTACAGCTTTGTTCTGAATGAGCTTGGCGCGTTCGGAAAGCTCCTTTATCATCTCTTTCTGGTGTTCGGTCGGCTGAACGACGACGTTGTGGAACGTCACCTCCGGTACCTTCAAATCGGGAAGCATATCGGCGGTTTTGATGTCCGCGCACTCCTTGAAAAGATTCATCAAATCGGGAAGATTGAAGAACTTGCTGAACCGGGTTTTACTGCGGTATCCGCCGCCTTCGGGCGCGATTTCCAATGAGTTGACCGTTTCCCCGAATTGAGCCGCCCATGAATCAAAATGCTCTAATTTGTGTTTTCTTAATAAATCAGACTGTAAATATCTCATGACTGTGTATAATTCTGTCATGGAGTTGGAAATTGGCGTTCCTGTGCTGAAAATCACACCTTTCCCGTTTGTGACTTCGTCAAGGTACTGGCATTTCAGGTAAAGGTCAGTGGCTTTCTGCGCTTCGGTTTGCTGAACGCCCGCGACATTCCTCATTTTCGTATACGTAAAAAGGTTGTAGAGTAGGAAAGTGCCGCCTTACCGCATTTCGGCGGTAGGTTTGCACAGACCCCTCTCTGAACCGTACGTACCCCTCTCGGAGTATACGGCTCGACCATTACTTCATTTCCTTAAAACTCGACCGTGAATTTTGTAGTGACATTCCTTGCACAGTGCAAGAGTTTTCCGCTTTTTCGCAATCATTACAAGTTTCCAAGGTTCTTTGCCTTTAAGATTTTTAACCTTATTAACGTGATGAATTTCATAACTTTCAGCGGTTGTTGTGCCACATATTTCACATTTCTTAGCACTCAATCGACTTTCAAAAGTGGTTTTATTATTAGAGTGATAGATTGGTTCTCTTGTGATAAAATCGGTTGCAATCGTACACTTTTTGCTGTCCGCATAATTCGCAAATGTCAATACTTGTTTGCCCTTTTTATTGCTATACGGTATTCCCCACTTTTTATCGTACCGATGTTTCGTGATAAACTTTGCTATACTGGTTTTGTGTTTATTGCATAAGGTTTTCAAACAACTGTATTCCATTAAATATGCAAAGTAGCTTATTTTACAAAAGTTACTCGCTAAATGGTAATAGTTGCATAGTCCTCTAAGTTCTGCGTTATAAATTGTCACTATCTCAAAATCAGTACAGTTTAGCAAATATTTTCGGTGCATTGGTTTTAGTTCGCCGTTTTTCTGTATGACCGCTTTTTTATTAAACAAGTACGGTATAATTTTATCGTCAAGCGGTATTGATAAATCAACTGTGTTATTCAAAGTCCGCTGAGTAGTGTCTTCCGTACCCTTTTTGATTTTGCCACTCCGTCTTACAGATACATCGTAACCTAAGAATCTCGCTTTTTCACTGCTATGAGTTATTAGCGTTTTTTCTTCGGAAAGTTCCATTTTCAAGAAAGTTGCTATAAATTCAGTCAACTTGCGTTTAATCTCTACACATTCTTCTTTGTTGCCGTTTACTCCAATTAAGAAGTCGTCTGCATAACGAATATAACGAATTTTCTTATCCGTTTGTGACTTAGACGGTGTTTTCAACATTTCCGCTCTCGCTACCCTCAATTCCTCAACATATTTTTGACGGTCTTCGCCCTCACTTTTATTGATTTTTCTGCGGATTAGAGCAGCCTTTACACGACACGCATAGTATTCATCGGTATATTTCCTGTCGTAAGGTTTGTAGAAGTCTTGTGCAAGTTTCATTACGAATTTGTCAAGTTCATGCAAGCAAATATTGGACAATATTGGTGACACTATGCCGCCTTGCGGACAGCCCGAATAAGTTTCGTTATACTTCCAATTTTCCATATATCCCGCTTTTAGAAATTTCCAAATTAACTTAATTAGTCGCATATCCTTGATTTTGCTGTTTATCAATCCAACCAAAACATTATGGTTGATATTATCAAAACAGCCTTTGATGTCACCCTCGATAAACCATTTTATTCCTGTAAACTCTTTCTTTATCGCAGAAAGTGCTGTGTGACAGCTTCTGCCGTGTCTGAATCCATGTGATGTTTTTTCAAACGTCGGTTCATAAACAGCTTCCAATATCATTTTCAATACTTCTTGCACGAGTTTGTCGGTAAATGTGGGTATTCCTAAAGGTCTTAACTTTCCGTTTTTCTTTTCGATATACGTTCGGCGTACCGGCTTAGGCTGATAGGTTCCATCTCGTAAAGAATCGATTATTTTATTGATTTTTTCTTCACCGAAACCGTCAGCGGTATCATTGTCAACTCCTTTCGTAGCCGCACCGTTGTTTGCATACAAATTCTTGTATGCGATGAAGTATAAATCGGGTCTTAGCATATAGCGGTACAATCGTGTGAATACTTCATCTTTGTTTTTTGCCGAGTTTTGGTTGATGTTTCCCAAAATTTCAATTGTTGGTGTCATTGAGGTTTTCCTCCCTAATAATTTAATTTTGGTTCTTGCAATAGTTGTGTCCCTTCGCCATGTGAACGGCTTTCCCGTCCTCGGACTACTACGGACACTCCGTTGCCATATTGGATATTCAGTGTCATCTCTCTTGCTTTTACACTTGAGATTTATCACCGTTCGGCATTACACATAGCCATTCTACAAATGAGTATTTTGACATTCCAACTTAGGCAATCCCCAGTTAGCGAAATGCGTAGGAAAATGCGGATTGTCGGTTCTGTTTTCGTTTCGTTACTATTAGTTCTCTAACAGGTTGAACGGAATTATTGATAACTGTATACACTACAAAAATTTGCATACATTTCCGTCCCAAAGGTGTCAGGTACATTCCTTTGTCTGCACGCAACAGAAACTGGAACGGCACATTACAGGAAGGGTTAAACTCAATTATGATGAACCCAATTAAATCAGTTATTGACAGTTACGCCAACTCCCTTGGGAATGTGCAGGAATTTGACGGTAATTATGAAGAATCAAATTCCAACATCAACATCAATGATCCGTTAAAAGCAAGCGGCGCAATTAGTTTAACCGGGAATATTTCAT
>JAISVP010000012.1 GCA_031271475.1 Oscillospiraceae bacterium
CGCAAGAACAGCAATCCGCAAAGGCATAAAGGTAATGGGAATCCGGAGGGGATACAACGGTCTTATTAACGGCGATGTATTTGAAATAAAGGAACGTACTGTGTCTGACATAATCCAGCGCGGCGGTACAGTGCTTTATACTGCAAGATGTAAAGAATTCAAAAGTGATGAGGGAATAAATACAGCACATGATAAATGTGTTGAACTTGGCATTGACGGTGTTGTAGTACTCGGAGGCGACGGGTCTTTCAGAGGTGCGGCAGATTTGTCCGCAAGAGGAATTCCCTGTATCGGAATTCCGTGTACGATTGATAACGATATTGCCTGCACTGAATATACTATCGGATATGATACGGCTATGAATACTGTTTTGCAGATGATAGACAAACTCCGTGATACTTCACAGTCGCATGACCGTTGCAGTATAGTTGAGGTTATGGGAAGAAATTCAGGTTACATAGCAGTAAGTACTGGTATTGCCTGCGGTGCCGTTGAAATAATTACCTCCGAGTTAGCATATGATATTGATCTCATATCCGAAAAAATGCGTGAAATGCAAAAAAAAGAAAAACAGCACTTCATCATAGTAGTATCGGAAGGTGTGGGAAGGTCTGCTGATATTGCCCGTGAAATCAGTGAAAAAACAGGTATTGACACACGTGCTACTATTTTGGGACATGTACAGCGAGGAGGTTCTCCTACTGTAAAAGACCGTGTTACCGCAAGCATGATGGGACACTTTGCTGTGGAACTGCTTGAACAGGGAATCGGAAACCGGGTAATCGGTCTGCGTGATGAGAAGCTTTTACATTTTGATATACAGGAAGCTTTATCTATGGAAAAACCGTTTATTACCGATGTTTATAAGATTGCTATGGAGTTGGCGTTATAGCTTGTGAGTGCCTTTTATATCCAAACCCAATTATTAAACCGCAATAAAACATTACAGGTTTGTGCGGTTTAGTTCGGCTTTGCATTTTTGATATGCCATAGTGACGGTAAATTCGAAGTTAAAGTAACGGGGTTCGATGTATAAAGAGATCCGTTGCGAATTAATATTACAGGAGAGAAAAATATTGAAATTTGTGAAATTATTCAGTGATTCATTTAAGGAACTTAAAAATATTCGCTGCCTTGTTACGACAAGTATGTTGATTGCGGTCTTTATCGCATTAAAAGCCTATGCGACGATTCCTTTAGGGGCATCGTTAAGAATTAGCCTTGCGTTTATCGCACTTGCGGCAATCGGAATGCTTTACGGACCTGTAGTGGCAATGATTGCGGCAATACCATGCGATTTAATTGGGGCTATGCTCAAAGGTGACGGAATACTTCCTGCATTTACATTGGTTATAGTTTTTGAAGGACTGATATACGGCATTTTTTTATACGGATTTGATTTTAAAAAGTCAATTTGGCAAAATGTAAAGCTTATTTCAGCACAGGCTATTGTAGTTTTCATAAGTCATCTTATACTCAATACAATCGCATTGTATCATTACGGAATAATCGGCGGAGATGACAGTACCGTGATAGCACTTATATCCGCCAGAGTATTAAAAAATGTAATTGAGTTCCCAATTGACGTTGCTGTTTTATTCGCGTTGCTTATTCCGATAAAAGCGGCATATACCAGAGTGATAGGAGCAAGACAGTGAAAAATATAGGTTTTATAGGTGCCGGGAATATGGGCACCGCAATCATAAAGGCACTTACAGGCAGTAGGTTCAATATTTACGCATTTGATCCGGATATTTCCAAAACATCGAAACTTGATGTTACAGTCTGTAAAAATTCTACAGAACTTGCGGAGAATTGCGAAATTGTTTTTCTTGCCGTAAAACCACAGGTGTTTGACAGTGTACTGAAAGAAATTGCCGGGAGTGTTACGGAAAACACTGTACTTGTTTCCATTGCAGCAGGGATAGACAGTAAATATATCCGTGAAAGAACACGACCGAATGCTAAGGTTATTTTAGCCATGCCGAATACGCCATTATTGCTTGGCAAGGGTGCTGTGGCACTGGCAAAATCCGACAGTGTTACCGCAGAAGAATTTGCAGTTATTGATAAGATTTTTTCATATTGCGGAATTACCGGGACTCTGCCGGAAGACAAAATGAAACATATTATTGCAATAAACGGAAGTTCTCCGGCATTTATTTATCTATTCGCAAAAGGATTTACCGACTATGCAAAAGAAAACGGTATTGATGAGGGTACGGCAATGAGACTGTTTTGTCAAACTTTAACTGGCTCCGCATCAATGCTTACTGACAGCGGTTACAGTATTGACAGTTTAATTGAAATGGTGTCTTCGCCTGGAGGTACAACTTTAGCAGGACTCAAAAAGTTTTATGATGCAAATCTCACCGAAACCGTACGCAGTGCCTGTGAAGCGTGTACAGAACGTGCGTTTGAGCTTGGCGGAAAGTTCTAAAACAAAATAATTCTTCATATCATTGTAAAAGGACAGGCTATGAGGAATTGAATTATGAAGAACGCAAAAATATTTTTGAAGCCGCGTGTGGTACGGTATACTTCAACAGACCGTGAAAATACTATTACCTCGAATGAACGCAGTATGCTGATTTTACTCGGAACTGTTGTATTAGGTGTATTGGTCGGTACAATTACGTTCATGACATTTGACTCACCCGGAATTTTTACGCATACCTTTTTAAATCACGGTTTTTTTAAATCTCCGCATCAACAGGATATCTGGACGGTTGCGGTTAATTCTTTTTTTAATACAGCACTGCCTTTGATAATACTTTTTTTATGTGGATTTTGTGCGGTCGCACAGCCGGTTGAGTTCTTTATTCTGTTTTATAGAGGAATTACATTGGGAATTTCAATGTCTCTGACATACGCAACGTACGGCTATAAAGGTATCTTAATCGGTTTAACTATGGTTGTTCCCGGAGCTGTTATAACAACTGTAATCCTGTTATTTGCGGCAAGAGAGGCATTGCGTTCGTCAAACCTTTACACAAAATTTGCATTGGCATCGGAAATAAAAACCGCTCCGACAAAACTTTATGCGGTTAAGTTTACGGTGTTGCTTGGTTTGTCAGTATTTTCTGCCATGACAGACAGCTTGCTTGTGTTTTTATTTAAAGGATTGACAACAGGAAAATTTTAAGCAAACGAATGTAAAACCATCTCCGTATGTTCTGCTGTGAACCACATTTTCAGTGTTTCTGAATTATAGAAATCTAAACAATCTAATCGTCACCTTAATCTGTTTAATTCTTTATTGGTGTCGGAAAGGTATTGGGCATAAATGAGAGAAAAACTTAAGAAACTTAAATTAAAGCATAGTATGATGCTTGGGGTTGTTTCGAATTTGTTTTTTATTTTTTTTGTGGTGTTCTGTTTGTTATATTATGACTTACATGGGAATACCGGTATTGCTGTTATGTCGTTTGAAATTACTGCAATTATAATAGAAATTATCGCATTCCTGATTATGTCAGCATCTATTATTATGATTACGCTTATGGTGCAACAAAGAACAGTTCTTAAAATTGCGATGGCTGTCTATCTTTTGGTAGAAGTCTTAGTCATGCTTGCAGATTTTGATTTAATACAGTTGGGAAGTTGGTTTGACAGTTACGGAACCGTAATTATTATAGCACATTCAATTTTTTCGGCACTTATATGTCTTCTGTATCTTTCACTTGATAAAAATAAAACACCTTTGCAGATAGATGTAATTATTGCCGCAACACTTATGCTTTTGGGAATGTTTGCCGTAGTTTTTCAAAGGAGAATCTATATAAGTGTACTTGCGAACACATTCGGATATCTGTTCCTTTATGTTGCCGTAATGGTTCAGATAGATTATGAAATATTAGAAATTGACTGCTATGGCTATAAAGCACGCGTTGCAGAATATCACAGTTCTTTCTTTGAACATTAGGAATTGTTACTAAAAAAACTTGACAATTAAGAATATAAGTGATATAGTAAAAGGGAAGAATAAGAAAGATGCAACAGAGTTAAAAAACGCAGATAGAAGCGATGAAGCCGACATTAAACGAGTATCAACGCAGAAGATATCTGTCGGTTGAAGGCAAAGCCATTGGATATGGGGAATAAGTCTTGTAATCCGGTTATCAGGGGTGTCACGGCAAACGCTTACGGATGGCGTAAAATAACTTGATACAGCCGAAATAATAGAACAAGGCAAATGCCGCAGACCAGGCAGAGGAATAAAAAGTAAAATCGAAACAAATCCTGAAATAATTGAGGTATTGCAAGAACTGGTGGAATTTCACACGAAAGGCGACATCAAGTTGCCAATGAAGCTGATTTTCAATTGACCAATGCTTGCGAACATGCATCTGCGAACAAGTTCACATCATTTAATGAAGTGATGAAATATCGTGTTTCCGTGCGGGTTTCTTCTTTCTCGAAAACAGCAGATTTTACCGCACCAATCGCATTCAGATTTGACCAAGCCGCTTTTTGAAACAACCAGTCAATATCAGTTTCCAAAGAGTATTCCCATTTCTCAATCCGACCGTGTCCTTTTTCTTTTGTAACAGCGGTTTGTTCGGCGGACAGGTTTTCAAAATACAGCTTCACATCTTCATGCAGGTGCGTTTGATTTCCTTTCAGCGCAAGACAGTAATCCACTTTTTTGTCCGTTATTTTCTTCGTAATATCGGTCCGACCCCCAACCCAATAAAAACATCTTCAAGAGATGACAGCGAAAGAATTGACAAAAACCTCATATTTCGCGAGTTTGTTATACCTTTCAACGCGGTACTCAATCCGGAACCCGAACGGAACGCATTTCAGATAGAAATCAACTGCTCTGTTTTCAAGTATCACAATCCGTTCGAGCATTTCCCCGTAAAGTGCGGTGTTTCCGGCATTGATTTCCGAGGTCTTTTC
>JAISVP010000032.1 GCA_031271475.1 Oscillospiraceae bacterium
ATTCCACTCAGAATGTGCCTTTGAGATATTGATAGCCGCTTTTATTACCGCACGTGTCTGCATTGCCGCAATTTCCGGGTAAGTTACCGCAAGACGGCAGCCTCTGTGTCCCATCATCGGGTTGAATTCATGCAGGGAAGATATAATGTCTTTAATATCCTGTACGGATTTGCCCTGAGATTTAGCCAATGTTTCAATATCTTTTTCGTCTGTGGGTACAAACTCATGAAGCGGGGGATCAAGGAAACGAATCGTAACCGGGTAACTTTGCATTGCCTCATAGAGTGCCTCAAAGTCGCCCTGCTGCATAGGTTCAAGTTTAGCAAGGGCTTTTTCCCTTTCCTCTGCTGTGTCCGAACAAATCATTTCACGTATTGCCGCAATCCTGTCAGGCTCAAAGAACATATGTTCCGTTCTGCATAAACCGATACCTTCCGCACCGAAAGACGCGGCTTTTTTTGCATCAGCAGGTGTATCCGCATTTGTTCTTACTTTAAGTGTGCGGTACTGATCGGCCCAACCCATGATCCTTTCAAAACCGCCGCTGATTTTAGCATCGACTGTCGGTATTGCCTCGCCGTAGATATTACCCGTGGAGCCGTCAAGAGAAATGTAATCTCCCTCTTTGTATATTTTACCGGACAGCTCAAATTTTCTGTTTTCTTCATCCATTTTAATGTCGCTGCAACCGGATACACAGCAAGTGCCCATACCTCTTGCCACAACCGCCGCATGTGAAGTCATACCGCCGCGAACAGTTAAAATACCCTGAGAGTGATGCATACCCTCAATATCTTCAGGGGATGTCTCAAGTCTTACAAGTATGACTTTTTCGCCTTTTTCAGACCAACTTGTAGCATCCTCTGCGGTAAATACAATTCTGCCGCAAGCCGCGCCGGGGGATGCCGCCAAGGCATTTGCCACAGGTTTTGCGGCTTTCAGTGCCGCTGTGTCAAACTGCGGGTGAAGAAGTGCGTCCAACTGACGCGAATCAATCATTTTAACTGCCTGTTTTTCGTCTATCATACCCTCGTCAACTAAGTCACAGGCAATTTTAAGAGCAGCCGTAGCGGTTCTTTTGCCGTTTCTTGTCTGAAGCATATAAAGTTTCTTTTCCTCAATAGTAAACTCCATATCCTGCATATCTTTATAATGTTTTTCAAGCTTAGTACTGATCTCCACAAACTGACTGTAGCATTCCGGCATAACGTCTCTGAGCTGGTCAATTGTCTGCGGTGTCCTTATTCCGGCAACAACATCCTCGCCCTGTGCGTTCATAAGGAATTCGCCGAAGAGTTTCTTCTCACCGGTGGCAGGGTCACGGGTAAATGCAACGCCTGTTCCGGATGTATCGCCCATATTTCCGAACACCATAGCCTGTACGTTTACAGCCGTACCCCAAGATGACGGAATATCGTTCATACGTCTGTAATAAACCGCACGGGGGTTGTCCCATGAACGGAAAACAGCCTTAATCGCACCCATAAGCTGGTCTTTAGGGTCTGAGGGGAAATCCTGTCCGATTTTATTTTTGTATTCCGCTTTGAATTGGTTTGCCAGTTCTTTAAGATCATCGGCGGTTAATTCCGTATCAAGCTCCACACCTTTATTTTCTTTCATAGCGTCAATAAGTTCTTCAAAATACTTCTTACCGACTTCCATAACAACATCGGAGTACATTTGAATAAACCTGCGGTATGAATCATACGCAAAACGCGGATTCCCTGTCTTTTCCGCAAATGCCTCAACAACTTTGTCATTCAAGCCGAGATTAAGGATAGTATCCATCATACCCGGCATGGATGCTCTGGAACCTGAACGTACGGAAACCAGAAGCGGATTGTTTAAATCGCCGAACTTCTTGCCTGTAATGTCCTCCATCTTAGCGATGTATTCCATGATTTCAGTCTGGATATCACCGTTAATTTTCTCCCCGTCCTCGTAATACTGGGTACATGCTTCCGTGGTAACCGTAAAACCTTGCGGCACCGGCATACCCAGATTGGTCATTTCTGCGAGATTCGCACCTTTCCCTCCGAGCAGTTCCCGCATTTTTCCGTTCCCCTCCGAGAACAGGTAAACAAATTTTTTCCCCATTTTTAAAACCTCCACTTAAATTTCATACAGTATCTCCATACTTAACCAATAGAAAATACTTTCAAGTCAGCTAAAGCTAACTTGAGGACGCACAGCATCCGCCGGGTACAGCAACAGTTTCGCCTGAAATCAGCCGGACAGTCCGTCTCCGATCGGAATTGCTATAATACAGACCCCCCATATTGTACCACTGTGTTAGCGGTTTGTCAAGTACTTTTAGTAAAAAAAAATAAAAAAAGTGCTTGACATTATGAAAATTATGTGGTAAAATATTTAACAGAGGTTTTTTAGAGCCATAATCTGAGTATGGTATGCAAGGGAAGATGTACATTGACAGCAGTGCAGGACATTGCTTGGATTCGGTATGCTGGGGACAGGAGTTGTCTTGAACCGGATAAATGAGGTAAGTGGATGTCGCTCTTTAATAATGATGATGAAAGAGATTCCATTGCAAAAAGGTATTGTTGAAAAAAATATTGTTGTGAAACCGAAGCACAGCGCGGATTAAAATTAAGATTTTACCGATAATCGCATTTGCGGTTTTAACGGAGGATTAGCGAAGCGGTCATAACGCGGCGGTCTTGAAAACCGTTTGGGTTCACGCCCACGGGGGTTCGAATCCCTCATCCTCCGCCATTAGGAACAAATGCGAACCCTAAGCCGATAATATTCGGTGAGGTGTTCGCGTTTGTTTTTTCTCTTGAAGATTGATTTTTCCTCTGCCGATACAGAGGGTTCGGGGTCTCCCGACAAGCTATGTTTGTTATGCGGCGATAGCCGTATGTACAAACAATATGCTTGCCTGCCTGAAAGGTAGTAAGCGCGAGGGATTCGGCGGTGAGATCTATACTTTTCGAAAGTATATGACCCACTGTTGACACTTTTGGCAAGCCGCAAAGTGCCGTGGGGTGACGGCGAAGAATTTTGCGAAAAATGTTGTTTTTCAGAGAGCAATGTGATAAAATAGGCTGTATTAGGGCAATATAGAATAATTCATATGACAATTTCACCAGATATACAAGGAGCGATACAATGGCAAATCGAATATATTTTCCGATAGCCTCTATAATAAACGATTATCATAGACGGTCGCTAATAGAATCAAATCAACGAAAATCAAAAGATGGCGACACCGTCTATTCTTTATGTTCCGTTGATTTTAATCCAACGACAAGAAGAGCAAAAGTTGTCGTTGAATGTACTAAACAATATCGCACGATTGAAAGGTATGTAACATGTCAATATCAAAAATACCCTGTTTATTCAGACTGGAAATACAAAACCACAAATATTAAAAAGAATGTAAGGCTTACTAATGAAAATCTAGAAATGCTAAATCAGCATGAAGATGAACTTGTTCGGGAATTTTCAGCAGAAATCATTGAATCTCTTGGTGACGAGGACTTGATTCCCTCGTGGCTGTTTCAAAAATGGCTACATGAAAAATTGATTGATGAAACATCAAAACTCGATAATAAAAAACATCATATTAAAAGAGAGCATCTTCAAACTGTTGAAAAATCGAATAATGATATAGGCGATATTCAATATACACTTGAACAAACAGAAAAAAAAGCACAAAAACGGAGAAATAGCATCAATAAAATCATCAGGAAAATCGAGAAAATACATATACATAAAAAATCTGTTTTAATTTCAATATTCACTTTTTTTATTTATAGTTTTCTCAACTCATCAAAACGAGAAAGATATTTAACTAAAAAACAAGAAAAGTTGGAACAGATTTATGGTGATTTAGAAAACCAGATTAACAGCCAAAAATCTGAAATATCTGCGATTCAGAGTAAAATTGATTTGTTGGGTGAAAATGTAAAAGCAGAAATACAAGAGCTTGATAAACAAGTCCTATCCTTGAATATAGAATACGGAATAAATATTAAGCAAATCACACCCTTGCTTACATCTTTTGAAAAAGATAATGATTTTATCCCTTTGAAAGTTTTGTGTGGTATGAAATATGAAAAAATAGTTGGGTGCTATATTATACATAATACTGAGAAAAACAAATATTACATCGGTCAATCCAAAGATGTAATGAAGCGGTTAAAATCGCATTTCAAAGGAACTGTTCCCAATAACATTATATTTGCAGAGGATTATTTTTCATCTCAACTTGCAAATAAAGATGATTTATTTGCAGTAAAAGTTCTTCGATTG
>JAISVP010000066.1 GCA_031271475.1 Oscillospiraceae bacterium
GATAATATCCGCAATCCTCTTATGGAGAATGAAACCGTCTCCCGCAAGAGGAATCACCGTTCCGTCCTCTAAAACCGCCTCGTAGAATACCAGATATGTTTTGCCTTTTTTAACGGTAAAGTCAGTTTGCGGCACAACGGATAATGTATCAGTTTCTATAGCCGAAACCGCAAGATTCAAAGGTTTTGTATACTCATAAACCACCGTGCCGTCCTCCGCGTCGGTAATCCTTATGACGGTCTGAGCATTCACAACATCGGCGTGACCGATATTTTCAACGCTGCTGTCGATTTTAACTGTGTCCTTGAAATCAAATTCTTTTCCAAAAAGCGTAAGCCCGCCGGCAAGATTAATCTGCGGAACGTCAGGTACGGTTAGAATTAAAATCGCGGCGCTGTCAGAAACCAAGAATCCGCTGTCATAAATCTCCGAACGAACCGTGTATTCTCCGCCCGCACAATCCGCGGTGTTCCAGATTTCCTGCCGTTCAGTGAAACCGCCCGACATAATTTCAGGAAGATCAGCCTCATATTCGGCAACATTCTCACCGTCTGAGTTAAGCACCGTTATGACATTAGTCAGATTTTTGGCGGTGCGGATATCCGAAACATTGTGAATCCTGTCAAAAATCTTAACATCCTGATACGGTTGGTATTCAGGTTTGTCGGTGGACACTTGGCTTAACATCTTACCGTCTTTGCTGATTACCGGTAAAGTTACATCCGAAGCGTTCTTAGTTCTGCCGACCCCGAGCTCGTCTTTGTAAGTCAGCGCCGCGTTTCGGAGCAGGACTGCTTCCCTTCCGGAAGTAAGCCCCGTCATTTCAACAGGAATTTTTATTTCTATTGTTTCACCAACGCATAAGCTGTCAAATGACTGCGTAAAGACCGTACCGTCGTACAGAGTTCCGGTGAATACGAGATCGGTGGCAATTATATCATCTGGGTTCTTAACACGTTTGCTTTCTTCAGAGTTAATAATATATCCCGACATACTGTCAGATGAATCCTGCTCTGCGAAATCGTAGTATAAGCCTTTATTTGCGATTAATTCTAAAAGCTGCTGATACTGTGACTCGTTTTCTTCGTTTCCAAGTCCGATGAAAGTGATGTTTTTATTAACAATTTTCTGCGCCGCTTCGGCAATTTCATCTTCCGTGTCAAAACTGTCCGCAGAACCGTCGCTGAGATTCACAACATAACGGCTGTCCGGACTCTCAAAATTATAGTTTTCAAGAATATCCGAAAGCTTTTCACCCACGATTGTCTGCATGGTGATATTGCCAAACGTAAAGTACGAACGTTGCGAGCAGTTGTGGCTGGCGTGGCTTGTAATCGGACCGTAGCCGTAACCGTATACTCCCGGCAGTTCGTAACCTGAAATTACGGGATTTTCGCCGTCCCACAATGAAAGGGTCTGACCGTCAACCGTTATTTTAATATGGTGTTCGTCATACAGATTCGGGAACGGGAAAGTCTGCAAGACCGTTCCCGACGTTCCGTTCCGGAAGTTAGTTAGATTAACTTTGTCAAGTCTGTAAAGTTTCAGTCCGTTCTGTGTTATAAGAACATAGTATCCGCTTATTAAATTCTCTTCTATGACGGTATTGAACAGGAATCCGCCGCCCTCCATGCTGTGCCAGTCGGTACTGTCGCGCTGAATATCGAAATTGAATATCTTCTGAGAGTCATTGCTGTCGGGTACTAACAAGAAGTCTTTGTATGGAACAGCGGTATAGCCAAGCATTCTTATATTATTGTCTTCATAGACTATGTGCTGCGTATACGGAGACTGCGTATTGTAATTCGGATGGTCATACTCGATCCATGCGAAAGTATCTTTTGCCGACAGATATGAGGTATCGACCGAAGACATGTTTACGATATATCCCAAATTCTCAAGTTCTGTTTTTATCTGCTCAATTTTTCCCGCATACCGTGAAATAAGGGAAATGTCATCGGATGAAGCGGTGAAAATCAAATCGACCACACGCTCGTCACGGATTTTCACGGTAACTTCAGCGTCGTCTTCCGTTTCATACAGAAATTCTTTATTTACGCCGGTGAGCACGGCGACGCTCTTGTCAGACACAAAGAAATTGGTCGTCGACTGCGCGATTATAAGGTCGCCCGACAGTATTTCGGCAGTGATAAGATAGACCTTTTTGCTTCCTGTATCGGGAGTAAAATCTCCGAGATAAACGCTGTCTTCCGCTAAATCCTGCTCGGTTAAAACTTTGTCAGCGGTGAAAACGCTTTCGCCGTCAAGTTTAACCGCCCAGCGTACCGTAAGGGTGTCAGTTTCCTCCGAGAAGTTTTTGATATTGACATCGGCTGAAACGCCAACGTCTGCATCGTCGCCTACTCTGGCAAAGCCCTGACTGAGAGAAAGCGAAACGCCGTCAACGGCAAGTCTGTGTTCGATACGGAAAGTCTGCATCATAGACACTATTACCGCGTCGTTGGATTTTCGGATAATATCCGCCCTGACAGTATATGTTCCCTCTTCGGAACCGCCTGTATTCCAAACGGGATTCTCAGGGTCGATATTGATTATACTGCCGCCCGGAGTTTCAAGCGTAACCGACAGCTCCGCCTTTTCGGTTTCATATTCACTGCCGATTTCGATGTTTACATTTTCGTCGGCGGTAAACGCGGAAACTGAATATCCTCTGTCATTTGTAATTAAAATGTGTTCAATACCCGCAATTACAGAATTCTGTTCGCGGACAATCAATTCAAGAAACAGAGCCGTAGACATCGGATCGTCGAAAATGCCGCCGTTACTGTCCTGCAGTTCAAAATATCCGGAAATATCATATCTGCCGGTTGTTTTAAGTTTGAACAGAGCCATGTAAAAATGCTGACGCACGGCTGACAGGCTGTCCCCGGAAAGTTCGGAAATCGGTACGGCGTATGCGTCAAGATACTCGCCGAGCCTGCTGAACACATCGGGCAGCAGATATGAGATGTACGCGTCTGCGGCCGCGCACTCAGCGAAAATATCCGCAATTTCCGCCGTAAGTTCGGGGTCTGACGGAACTCCGTGCTGATAAGAGAATCCTCCGTCTCCGTTTTGCTGCAATGCAAGCCAGCACGCGGCTTGCAGCATAGCCTCAGTTTCGCCGAGGTCGCACAGCGCTTTCAGTGCAAGCTTTGTGTCGATTACATCGCTTGCGTAGCCCGCCGCCAGTCCGAAGCCGCCGTCTGGGTTTTGATAGGAGAGAAGCCAGTCAATGTACCAGTCATTACGAATTTCATCAATTAAAAAACACCGTGAAAAGTCATCCACATTGAAATTAGTTTCGACATAAATGTAATTTCCAGCATTAGTTATCAATGTTTGAATACTTGCTTCTTCTTGGTAAATATCACCGATGTATTCAAGGATATCGGCAATATCTGCGGTTTGTAATTTCCCGCGATCACCCCATGCGCCGTATTCGTTTTGTGCGTTTTCTAAATACGACAGTGACTTGCCAACTGCATTGTCAACAATGACGCTAAGCGGGGTGTCGGGATGGGGGTCTTCAGCAAATGCTGAAAATGGCAGTATGCATATTACTTGAAAAAGTACAAGCAATATCGCTGTTAAACGTAGTTTTTTCATCTGTATACCTCCTGCTTTTTTGTATCATCTCATTTATAAAACATAAGATGATTTAAAGTGTTCTTTAAAAAAACAAATCCCTCATCAAACCACTGCATAGAATATGCCTTTCCTAACAATGTTTTTGTTACCTCGCATATATTGAAGATAAGGAATTCTTTGTCACAAAAACAACAATCAAGAACCGTTGTAGAACCCGAAAGTAAGTTCAAACAAACAGTTGTGCTATCAATTCTTTCGACATCTACCTCAAATGATCCTTCCATAAAACGCAATTTAGCAGTTTTAATCTTGGGATTTTGGAATGAAATCAAAGATTGCAACCACCATGACAATAAAGTCATCATATTATCGTACCAATTATTATCTGGAAAAGAACCCATTTCTGTTATGAAAAATAGCTCTCCCATTGTGTTTCCAGAATTGCTGCGTGTAATGCTATCTGGATTAGTTGCAATCCCTAAAAAATTATTAATCATATCTTAACCTTTTTGCCATAAATTGGGTAAGCAGTATCAATGCTCCCTGATGTCTTATTGAACCACATTTCAATAACCATACCATTAACATCTCTTCCTTGAAGAAGAATTTTAACTCCATCTGGTGTGTTTTGAGGCGAACCCACTTGAGATGCGGAATTATATGCATCTCTAATAGAGGATTCAATATGTTGAGGGGTCATACTATCAGGGAACAAATCTTTTTTCCCGCTCATCTTTGCTCCGTTTCCAGTAGAAGTATGATTGTCAATAATATGATCCACATTAATATCAACATCATCACTTGATGGAGTATTTATACGTTTCCCATACCCGTTTCCACAATCCGCATTATGCACCCCAACTTCATTTTCCCCAACGAAGTAGGTATGATTGTCAGCAACACGGAAGTTGTAGACATTAACAGGAGATTCAAGAATTTCGTGCTGAACCTGTTCTACTATAACGTATTCCCCGTTTAAAGTCAAGAGAATATCGCCGGCGCGCAAGTCAACCGCATTCACAAATCCTTTTTGCGGAACATAGAACGGATGTTCCGGAGTAGCGCTGATTGTTTCTCCGGCAACGTCTATGTGAACAAGTTCTGTACTCTGACGGACAAATGCTTCCTCAACGGTTTTTTCAGAAACAGTTTTC
>JAISVP010000094.1 GCA_031271475.1 Oscillospiraceae bacterium
CTGAACTCAACGGTGCGCCCGAAGATGAAGAATCCGAAACTGTGTATGTAGTGAAGTAGAGACCGTCTGAGTACGCTTTTTGAGGGATAACAGGGGGGATTATGGAAAAAGATAAAAAAATAAATTTTGAGGCAATGTATTATACTCAGGTCGGCAAAACTCAGGCATCTGTAAAGGTTCTTAGAACAACCGCGAGAATTTTCAAGAATACCAATCAGATACTTGGCAGTATTGCTGAAGCTCTTAAATCAACTGCAAAGACAAACGGGGAGAATGCCGAAGCTCTTAAATTTACTGCAAAGACAAACGGGGAGAATGCCAACACTGTGCTAAAACTTGCACAGGCTTTTGAAAATTGTATTCATTCTATTGAAAAAACCAATGAAGAACTTTTAAAACTTAGCGAAGATCTCAGCGATATGCCCGAAGATGAAGAATCCGAAACGGTGTATGTGACGGAGTAGAAAAAGTCTGAATACGCTTTTTTCAAAAAGCGAAGCAGTCGGGCAGCCGCCGATATATAAGAGGTGTTTCTTATGAAGGATAATTATGATTTTTCAAATGCGGTTAAAAATCCGTTCGCGGGGAAATTAAGCGGAAAGTATTCCGTAACTGTGCATTACGATATCAGTGATATTTTGGAAGAACGAAGAGCTATTGAGCGGGAAGTCCGGGAAATACAAGACAAATACAAGGAGGGGGATATTAAGGATGAATCTGAAAATTAACGGAATAGATGTATGTGCGCCGGAGGGTGCAACGGTGCTTGACGCCGCTAAGATTGCGGGAATTGAGGTGCCGACTTTGTGTTACCTTAAGGACATAAACGAAATCGGCGCGTGCCGTATTTGCGTGGTCGAGGTCAAGGGGGCAAGGTCGCTGGTGACCGCTTGCGTGTATCCTGCCGCCGACGGTATGGAAGTGTTTACTAACACGCCGAAGGTTATGCAGTCGCGTAAGAAAACACTTGAGCTTATTCTGTCCGCGCATAACAGGAAATGCCTGTCATGTGTGAGAAGCGGCAATTGCGAACTGCAAAAGCTTGCCCACGACTATAATATCGAGGACGAGGGGTACTATGACGGCGGGAAAATCCCGTGCGATATTGATTCCAGCGCGGCTCATATGTATAGGGACAACAGTAAGTGTATACTCTGCCGCAGATGTACAGCTATGTGTTCAAAAGTACAGGCTGTCGGCGTAATCGGCGCAAATGAAAGGGGATTTAATACCCATATCGGCAGTGCTTTTGAAAAAGGTCTTGGCGAAACTTCCTGTGTGAATTGCGGGCAGTGTATTGCGGTGTGCCCGGTTGGGGCATTGGCGGAAAAAGATTTTACGGATGACGTTTTTGCGGAAATTGCTGACGAATCTAAACATGTTATCGTTCAGACCGCTCCCGCGGTTAGGGCGGCTCTCGGTGAGGAATTCGGGCTGCCGATTGGTACCGATGTTGAGGGCAAGATGGCTGCCGCGTTGCGCAGGCTTGGTTTTAACGCGGTGTTCGATACCGACTTTACTGCCGATCTTACAATTATCGAAGAGGCTCACGAGTTCCTTGACAGGGTCAAAAACGGCGGGAAATTGCCGCTGATTACTTCCTGTTCGCCCGGATGGGTTAAGTTCTGTGAGCACTATTTCCCCGAAATGATTGAAAATCTTTCAAGCTGTAAGTCGCCTCAGCAAATGTTCGGGGCGGTTGCTAAAACTTATTATGCCGATAAAATCGGGGTTAAACCCGAAGATATGACGGTTGTCAGCATTATGCCGTGTACTGCTAAAAAGTTCGAGAACAGCAGGCAGGAAGGTGTTGCCGGGACTTCCAAGGATGTCGATTATGCCCTCACTACACGCGAGCTTGCCAGAATGATTAAACGTGCCGGGATTAACTTCAATGAATTGCCCGATGAGAAATTCGACGAACCGCTGGGGATTTCTACCGGTGCGGGCGTTATATTCGGCGCAAGCGGCGGCGTTATGGAAGCCGCTTTGCGTACCGCTGTTGAGGAACTTACCGGAGAACCCCTCAAAAGCCTTGAATTCGAGGATGTAAGGGGTGTTGCCGGCATTAAAGAAGCGTCCTATTCCGTTGCCGGACTTAATGTCAAGGTTGCTGTTGCAAGCGGATTGGCTAATGCTAAAGAACTCCTTGAACGCGTCAAATCCGGCGAGGAATACCACTTTATCGAGATTATGGGCTGTCCCGGCGGATGCGTTAACGGCGGCGGTCAGCCTCAGCAGCCCGCAAGCGTGAGGAACTTTACCGACTTGCGTGCACAGCGCGCGAAGGCTCTGTACGGTAATGACGCCGCAAAGTCTGTGCGTAAATCCCACGAAAATCCCGCCGTTAAGGAACTCTATGCCGACTTCCTCGGCGAACCCGGCGGTCATAAGGCTCATCAGCTCCTGCATACAACCTATGTTAAACGTAAGGTCAATGAATAATTGAACATGAAAACACCCCCCGGACGGATTCGTTCGGGGGTGTTTTTTACCGTGCCTTATTTAAAAAATTCTTGCAATCGGGTACGGTATGTGCTATAATAATGACAATTCATTTAGAAAAGAGACTTGCGGTGGAAAACTGTTACCTTAACGCTTATGAGAAAGAAATGCTCGTAAAACTGCTTGAAAAACGCTATAAAACCCTAGCCGTGCAGTTTATACTTATCGTAACTGTATGGGCTGCGTTTGTTGCAGGGTGTATATTATCCGGAGAACGGAAGGTTTTAATTCCGGTCATTATCATTGGGGGGATAATTGTTGCCATATCTTGGGTCAGAACCTTAAAGGATGAAAAACTTATTCTTGAAGGCGCTCTTACGGACAGTTACTGTGTTTACAAAGCTACTCTGAAATCCAAACGGAGCAGTAAATACTCAAAGAATCTGTATGTCTGTGAAACAAGCGGCGCAATAGCTTCCGTCAATTGGGCTCATCATATTGCCGCGGCTAAGGGCGATGATATTCTTGTTGTCGGTTTCCGCGGCGTTTCAAAACGAATCGGAATAGTATATAGGAAATTGTAACAGCACAACCCCCCCGGACGTGTCCGGGGAAAAGGAAAAATTTTCTTGACATAGGGTGTGAGAGGCGGTATAATGGGGATTTGGAAGATAAAATTTATTTAGAAGGAGAACATTATGAATATTAATGATTGTGAAAAACTTAAGAAGGGCATAGAAATAATAGAGGAGTTTCTTAAGGAATTTGAAGGGAAAAAAGTAAACTTTGCAGGAGATTATTGTCACAGATTTAAGAACATTTTTTATCAAAACGGTGGATTGGATGAATTTTTTGTTCATTTATTTCCAGATGAAAAATTAAATGATTTTTCTAAGACCCTAGATTCGCTGACATCGTCTAACTCTAACATAGTGAACGGTAACTTGCAGGCTGGCACTCTGGGAAGTGATAACTATAATATGGAAATGGACAAATTAAAAGAAATGTTAAACGATATGAAGACTGTATTAACGGATTTTAGGAATACTGAAGATGTTCGTAATATCTTTGTTTACTATTCATGTGAAAGTCATCTCAAAGACTCAACAAATTGTAGTTTTATAGAAGATGCACTCAGCGAAGTTATTGAAAAAACTAAAAATGAATTAGGAGTTTCAATTGAACTTGACAAGGATACAGGGGATGCGATAAAGGCACTTACTGATGAACGGGTAATAAGGGTATTTAATGAAGCCAGCGGTTCAGTGAAAAATTTGCCTTTTGATATAAAATCAAAAAGACGTATAAAATTCGATTTTAGTGGCAATATTTCACAAGAGGATAAAAACAAAGAGATAAAAGAAAAATTCATTAATGAAGTTTATAATGCGATAAAACTTATTAATGAAAATGAATGATGTACTTAATTTCCGATTATCCATACAAAAAGAGCATATCAGCCCCTTGATATGCTCTTTTTGTGCCGCCCTTAATTCTTAGACAGGTCATAGAAGCGTTTTTCATTGGGAATGCCGTAGTTGAGCTCGGGGTTTTCGGTTGCGATATCCGCCATGTATTCGTCAAGGTCAGTGGAGTCAAGAACCCGTTTGAGTTCCGCGTTTTCCAGTTGGTACTGTTCGATTTTCTCCTGTATTTTCTCAAGTTCAAGCTCTTTTTGGGCAATTACATACCTGCTTGAAACAAACGATACAAGGCAATACAAAATCGTTGCCGGCGTTACAATCCTTGTAAACAAAAATGTAAAAAATCCATCCCGGAATTTAAATTTTCTTTCCATAACAGTCCGCCTATTCTTCAGTTCTTTAGGGGTATTATACCACAGATGAAAGAAAAAGTCAAGTCTTTTTACGCATTTTGCGTATTTTTTTTTTTATCACGCTCAAAAGTCCGGAACATTTGACCGCAAGCTTTGCGGCAGCTTTTTTTATATGCGGGAAAATAAAATGCCCGATTGTGACAAAATACATCATAAATCCGATGAAATTCCCGGCAATGTAAAAAAAGCGGAATTCTCCGCGTGAAAATACTGAAGTGAATGTGCTCACATATACCCCGTACAGAATCATTACAAGAATATCTTCGGCAATTACCGCCGCTTTGCTGTGACGGAATACCGCACGGATCAGTCTGAATAAATCCCAGACCAGTCCTAACGGCAGTCCGAATACACAGCTCAGTAAGAACAGTCCTGTCTGCTGACCTGCCGTAAAAAATGTTTCAAGTCCGTAGTTCATTTTTTCACCCGTTATTTAAACAGCTTTCCGAACATGGAAAGCGGGGACTTCTTGTCCTTATCGCCGTAGACGACAGAACAGATCTCTCCCTCTATACTCATTTCTCCTGTTTCCACACTTATTGCGTTAACCCGCAAATTCCGTCCGCCTATGAGCAGTTCCCCGGCTTCGGTGTATACCAATACCGACTTTTCCCCGAAATTATCAACATCTGTTACTCCCGAAATATTCATTTTCTTTCGGTTTTCCATTATGATATTGTGCATATGCCCACCCCTCGGACAGTATTTGTACTTACTTAATTCCTATGCGAAAAAAAACTGTTATATACACATTGACAAATAGGGAATTATATGTTAAAATGAAGTTTGGGCTCATACGCCCGCTTACTAACACTTAAGGAGCTTTTCCATGACTCATATAATAAATGTTTTAAAAGGTTCCGTAATCGGTATTGCCAATGCTATTCCCGGCGTAAGCGGCGGTACCATGATGGTTGTGCTGAAGGTTTTCGACAGAATAATGGAGAGCTTTACCGGGATTAAACAGTTTAAAAAGAATCTTCTGTTTCTTGTCACTGTGGGTTTGGGAATCGGTATCGGGATATTGATTACATTTAAACTGCTCTCTGTTGCTTTTGACCGTTTTTATGTTCAGATTCAGTTCTTTTTCCTTGGGGTTATTCTTGCGACACTGCCGCTGGTCTTTAAAATTGCTTACAATCCCGAAAAAAGCGGATCCCGGAAGTTTAAGCCCGCGGATATACTGCCGTTTGCCGCCGGAATAGCTGTTATACTGCTTGTTTCATTTGCCGGAGACAGAAGTGACGCGGCGGTAATTACCGCTCTTACACCCGGGAATTTCGCGTTTTTGTTCTTTGCCGGGGTTATCGGATGTATTGCTATGCTTTTACCCGGATTAAGCGGAAGTCTTGTACTGGTGATTCTGGGGGCATATGAAAGCGTTTCGAGAGCCGCGGACTTCCAGAACCTTAATATACCGGTTCTTATTCCGGCAATACTGGGAATAGCGGTGGGCTTTATTGCCGGGGCAAAGCTTATTACTGCCTGTCTGAAAAAATTCTATACCGGAACGTATTGCCTTATACTCGGGCTTATTACCGGGTCGCTGTACGCGGTATATCCCAAACCGCCGGGGGAAACTTTTACTTTTTCCAATGGCCCGGCTGCCGCTGCCGCAATAGGTGCATTTGCCGTGGGAATCGGCGTTGTAATTCTTATGGAGTTTATATCTAAAAAGCAAGCCATAAAATCAGAAAACTAACGGTTTTAAGCCGAACGTCATAAATGCGGAAGATTAACGGTTTTAAGCCGAACGTCATAAAATCAGAAAACTAACAGTTTTAATCCCTAAATTATAAAAGCAGGAGAAGAAAGCATATGAAAACAGATATAGAGATCGCACAGAGTGCGGAAATAAAACCGATAACCGAAATAGCCGCCGGACTTGGTATAGATTATGCCGATACAGAACCTTACGGGCATTACAAGGCAAAACTCAATATTCAGGAAACCGGGAAAAAACCCGGGAAACTGATTCTTGTTACCGCTATTAACCCCACTCCTGCCGGAGAGGGCAAAACTACCGTAAGCACCGGACTTGCTCAGGCTATGGCTAAAATAAACAAAAAGGCGGTGCTTGCGTTAAGGGAACCGTCTTTGGGTCCCGTGTTCGGAATTAAAGGCGGAGCGGCAGGGGGCGGTTACTCGCAGGTAATCCCTATGGAGGATATCAATCTGCATTTTACCGGGGATTTACATGCCGTTACCGCCGCTAACAACCTTATATGCGCAATAACTGATAACCATATTCAGCAGGGCAATCAGCTGAATATCGACCCCAGACGCATACTTATAAAACGCTGTCTGGATATGAACGACAGGGCATTGCGGCATACCGTAATCGGTCTTGGCGGCAAGCCTAACGGAATCCCGCGTGAGGACGGCTTTAATATTACGGTTGCTTCCGAAATCATGGCTATTCTTTGCCTTGCCGGAAACCTTTCGGATTTAAAACGCAGAATAGGGAATATACTTGTGGCATACGGTACCGCCGGGGAGCCTGTTTTTGCAAAGGACTTAAATGTCCAAGGAGCCGCCGCCGCATTGCTGAAGGACGCGTTTAAGCCCAATTTAGTTCAGACACTTGAAAATACTCCTGTGCTCATTCACGGCGGCCCGTTCGCAAATATCGCACACGGGTGCAATTCCTTAAGGGCTACCCGGCTTGCATTGGAGCTTGGGGACTGGTGCATTACGGAAGCCGGATTCGGTTCGGATTTGGGGGCTGAAAAGTTCTTTGACATAAAATGCCGTATGGGAGATTTGAAACCGAACTGCGCCGTTATTGTCGCTACCGTGCGTGCTCTTAAATACGGGGGCGGTGTTCCCAAAGCCGACCTCGGAAAAGAAAATGTTGACGCGGTGGTCAAAGGTGCGGAAAACCTGCGTGTGCATATTGAAAATATTGCGAAATTCGGCGTGCCCGCAATTGTTGCCCTTAACCGCTTTCATACGGATACTCAGCAGGAACTTGACGCGGTTATCCGGATTTGCGAACAGCTTAATACCCCGGTATCCCTTACGGAAGTGTTTGCCAAAGGCGGGAACGGCGGTATTGACTTGGCTGAAAAGGTATGCCGCATATGCGAGGGTGAAAGCGGATTCGCTCCGCTCTATGACGTGGATCTCTCCATTAGGGAAAAAATAAATATTATTGCAACAGAAATATACCGTGCGGACGGTGCGGACTTCACTTCCGCCGCCGATAAGGCAATTGCGGAAATTGAAAAACTCGGAATGGGAAATGTTCCGGTATGCATTGCCAAAACACAGTATTCACTCTCGGATAACCCTTTGCTTACCGGGAAACCCGAAGGCTTCCGGATTACCGTGCGCGATGTCAGAATAGCGGCGGGTGCGGGGTTCGCCGTTGTATATACCGGGGATATTATGACTATGCCCGGACTTCCCAAAGCCCCTGCCGCGCTTACTATTGACTGCGATGACGGCGGGCGGATAACAGGTTTGTTTTAGTCGGCTGTGACCAGATTTTGAATAGATTGGGAACAGTGCCGCATAACATAATATACTTAAAAAGGAGGAATTGGAATGAAAAATTTAAACATGCCGCCGAAACTCGGCGGCGGGGATGAGGACATGGACTACAAGTCCCTGTACTATTACCTGACCGGGCAAATGTCAGTAACTGTTGAGGTGCTTAATTTGGCATCTGAAAATCTTGTTTCTTCAAGTGATACGGCTGTATTTGCGTCTGAAAGCAATATTTTAACTGCCAAAAATACGGCTGCGGAAATTGTTTTAAAAGCTAAAAATGATGCGGAAGAGGCTGCTTTAAGTGCCAAAAATGAAGCAGAAGAGGCTAAAAATTGCGCCGAACAAGCCGAGCTAATTGCAAAAAATTACGCAAAACAAGCCGAGCTGGAGGCTCAAAACGCAATTAAGGAAGCCGAAGCGGTCGCCGCAACCGTCAAGTCCGCAATTGAAAGTGTCCGGGAAACCGCAAAGGCTGTCGCCGAGGTAAGAGACAAAATGAAATCTATGCTCGTTAGGGAAATTCCCGTTATTGAAGATAAAAATGATGAGCAGTAAATTCCCTGTCACTCATATTACATCTTCTCCCGAACAAACCGAGCGGATCGGGCTTGAGTTCGGGAAGACATTGAAAAGCGGCGATGTTATCGCTTATTTCGGCGGTATGGGCGCGGGGAAAACCGCCTTTACACGGGGGCTT
>JAISVP010000101.1 GCA_031271475.1 Oscillospiraceae bacterium
ATGCCCATCTACCGATTTGTCTGACGCCGGGCATATTCACCGCGGCAAGATTTTCGCAATCCGCAAAAACCGCCTCAAACAGCACCGCGACATTCTCCGGCAAGGAAATTTCCGTTAAACTTTTACAGCCAAAAAACGCGTAACTGCCGATTTCAGTAACCCCGTCCGGAATATTAACCCCCTGCAGCGACTCACAGAATTCAAACGCTATACTGCCGATTTTCTGCACGCCCGCACCGAGTTCAGCATATTTTAAATTACGGCAATTCAAAAACGCGCCGTCATTGATATACTTAACCGAATTAGGCAATGTAATATTTTCCAAACGCTCACAGCCGTCAAATGCCGACCAGCCTATATCCGTAACGGGATAGCCGTCAATTTCGGAAGCGACCGTAACATCCGGCCCAACAGCCTCGCTGTTATAGCCGTAAACACAAAGAAGCGGTTCCCCCCAAGGAACGAAGTCGTAATACACCCCGTCAATTTCGTACCTATATTCCACAGCATACGTTTTAAAGTGTGAAACGCCGGCATTGCCTAAAAGCACAGCCAGCACGGTAACAACAGCAAAAATTCTTTTCATAGCCCATAAACACCGTACCTTTGATCATTCACAAAAAGCCCCTTAACGGAGCTTTGCAAAATCTGGTGGGAGAAGGTGGATTTGAACCACCGAAGCGAAACGCAACAGATTTACAGTCTGTCCCCTTTGGCCACTCGGGAATTCTCCCAATATATAAAGTCCTTATTTAAAGTCCTTGGATCAAGCAAGTAAACACCGGACAGTTATTTAATTATACACTATCAGACACGGTTTGTCAACTGTAATTTTGCACAAATATACAGCTATGCACCGGCACTTTTTTGTGCAAAATGCCAAAACAGTTGACAGTTCGCAGCTGTCAACTGTTTAATCCGAATAAACAAGCGGACTGACTTCCCGCAAAAGCGGGAATCCGCAGACACTTTCACAAGGCACTTTCACAAATATTTTGGGAAAAGCCGGAAATACTGTAACGTCCTTATTCCACTTGCTTGCCGAGAAACTGGACAGCCGCCTGAATAAGACTGCGCTGAAGCTCCGTTGCGGACTTATGGTTTTCATCGGATTCCATAAACGCAACCGCACCGATTACATCCCCGGAAGAAAGAATCGGACTGCACGCCACAGCAGGTCTGTCGACCCCTTCGACAGGCAATAAATTCTTCGGTTCTCCGTCATTTAATGTGAAGTGCTTACGGCCTTCCATTAATTCTTCCAGTTGCTGAGAAGCACGGCGTTCAATAAATTCCTTTTTCTGAACTCCGGAAACCGCCACCACATGGTCACGGTCAAAAATAACAACGGGACAGCTTGCCAGTTTATACATAATATCCGCAACCTGCACCGCCCCTGTAGACATCTCACCGATTGCCGAATACTTTTTAAATACGACCTCACCGTCATTGCTTGTGTAGATTTCAAGCGGGTCTCCTTCACGTATCCGCATAGTTCTGCGGATTTCCTTAGGTATAACAACCCGTCCCAAATCGTCGATTCTTCTTACAATCCCTGTAGCTTTCATTGTTTTTTCCTCCACTTATATACATTAATAATAATTCCGACCTCGAACAGGCTAAGCCCATCCTTATCGACGGACGCTTAGCGTCCGCAAACCGGCTTTTACATCCAGTCAGTATTTTCAACGGAACCCACCGTGAGCACCGCAGATTAATAAAAAGAATTCAAAGCCTTTTTGCTGACTGTTTTTATTGTTTGTAATTTCAAGCGTAATATACATAATTTTTAAGCCATTATTTTTATATCCAATTGTGTGTAAAAAAAACGTCATTTTTTATTTCCGTAACAAAAAACATACATAACGCATAAATAATAAAGAGAGATTTTTTATGGAGATACACTTATGGAATGGTTTTTTGAATTAAGTCCCGTTTTACAGGGACTGTTAGCAACACTTTTTACATATTTAATAACGGCAGTCGGAGCGGCAACAGTTTTCTTTTTTAAGTCAATGAACGCAAAAGTATTGGATTTAATGATGGGATTTGCAGCCGGAGTAATGATTGCCGCATCTTTTTGGTCTCTTTTAGCGCCCGCAATTGAACTTTCCGCAGAATTAGGAAATAACGCATGGCTTCCGACAGCGGCAGGCTTCATGCTTGGCGGAGCATTTGTTATCGGCTCTGACATTTTACTGACGAAAGCGGAATTGATAAAATCTAAAGGAACATCTTTAAGACGTTCCATTTTACTTACAACCGCGGTAACACTGCACAATATTCCCGAAGGTTTAGCAATTGGAGTAGCATTTGGCAGTGCGGCAATGGGAATTGAAGGAACCGCGGTACGGAGTGCGCTTATGCTGGCGTTAGGCATTGGTTTACAAAATTTTCCGGAAGGGGTCTGTGTGGCAATGCCGTTACGGCGGGACGGGACTTCACGTTTAAAATCTTTTTTTGTCGGGCAGGCGTCCGGAATTGTTGAACCGATTGCGGGAGTTCTGGGAGTATTGTTTGCAATGTCGGCAAGGAATGCCTTACCGCTGGCATTATCGTTTTCAGCCGGAGCA
>JAISVP010000125.1 GCA_031271475.1 Oscillospiraceae bacterium
TTAGCAGATGGGGAGCTGACTGCCGATAAGTATAAGACCGCAAAAAAATACGGCTATTTGGACAGGACAATAGAAAGAATTTCCGGACAGAAGTGCCCGATAAAATTAAATGCCGTGTATAAAATGGTTGACACCTGTGCGGGTGAGTATGACGCGCAGACCCCGTACTTTTATTCGACTTATGACGAAGAAAACGAAGCGGAAGAGTTCATTAAAGCCAACGGTACCGGAAAGAAAAGGATAATTGTTTTCGGCGCCGGTCCTATAAGAATCGGACAGGGAATTGAGTTCGATTACTGCTGTGTACACTGTGTTTGGATGCTTAAGCAGGCAGGGTATGAGGCTGTTATATGCAATAACAATCCGGAAACCGTGTCTACGGACTTTGATACCGGGACAAGACTTTATTTTGATCCGCTCACCGAAGAGGATGTCGATTCTTTAATCGCAACTGAAAAGCCCGATGCGGCGGTAGTTCAGTTCGGCGGACAGACTGCTATTAAACTTACGAACCATCTGCATAAGTCGGGTGTGAAAATTTTAGGTACTTCCGCAGACAGCATTGATGCCGCAGAGGACAGGGAGCGTTTTGACAAAGTACTGGAAAAATGCGGAATTCCCAGACCGCGGGGCACTACTGTTATGAATACGGATGAAGCGGTCCGGGCGGCGGCGGATATTGGGTATCCTGTGCTTATGCGACCGTCCTATGTCTTGGGCGGGCAGAATATGATAATAGCGCATTCACGCAGTGATATTGCTGAGTATATGGAAATAATAATGAGGCAGGGTCTTACAAATCCTGTGCTTATTGATAAATATATGATGGGTACGGAGCTTGAAGTCGATGCTATTTGTGACGGAACGGATTTCTTAATTCCGGGTATTATGGAGCATGTTGAACGTGCGGGGGTGCATTCCGGAGATTCCATCTCTGTCTATCCCGCAAATCTCAACCGCCGAATAGAAGATACAATAATCGGATACACCAAACAGCTTGCACTTGAATTGAAAATTATCGGGCTTGTAAATATTCAGTATGTGCTGTATGAGGACGGTATCTATGTAATAGAAGTTAACCCGCGTTCATCAAGGACTGTGCCATATATAAGTAAGGTTACGGGAATCCCGATGGTTGATATTGCAACAAAAATAATGCTCGGTGCAACTTTGAAAGAGCTGGGTTATGAAAGCGGACTTTATCCGTCGGGGAAGTATGTTGCGGTGAAAGTTCCGGTGTTCAGTTTTGAAAAGCTGCACGGAGTCGATACAATGTTAGGGCCTGAAATGAAATCAACGGGAGAAGCCCTTGGAATAGCCGAAAATTTCGATGACGCATTGCTTAAAGGATTGGTGGCGGCGGGATTTAATCTTAAACGCAGCGGAGGTGTGCTGATATCTGTCCGCAGTTCGGATAAAAGCGGCATAACTGACATTGCAAGACGTTTTTATGAAATGGGATTTACAATTTATGCTACTGGAGGAACCTGTAAATATCTTAATCAGATGAATGTGCCTGCCCGGTTTGTGCATAAAATATCCGGCGGTGTGCCGAACACACTGGACTTACTTGAAAGCGGTAAAATTTCTTACCTGATTTCCACTTCTGAGAACGGACGGATGCCGGAACGTGACAGTGTGCAAATGCGCAGGAAATCCGTGGAACGTCTTATATGTTCCCTGACTTCTCTTGATACGGCGGATTCTCTTGTGACTGTACTGCAAAAAGGAAAAACAATGAAAGATGTGGAACTGGTAGACATTACGCTGATTGATAACTGACAGTTGCCGCAAAAAGTTGCCGAACCGCGGAAATGTAAAAAACTTTATGCGGTCGGCGCTTGAGAAAGTTGTGTTAATGTTTAGATTGGAAAAGACATCCGGCGGTGCACGCCTTGGGGAAATTACTACGGTGCACGGAAAAATTAAGACACCGCTGTTTATGAATGTTGCTACAAGTGCGGCAATTAAGGGCGGTATATCTTCTGCTGATTTGGAAACGGTGAACTGTCAGACCGCACTTTGCAATGCTTATCACCTGCGTTTGCGTCCGGGTGACAGTCTTATAAAGGAATTGGGCGGATTGCATCAGTTTATGAACTGGCATAAACCGATTTTAACGGACAGCGGCGGATTTCAAGTGTTTTCTTTGGCAAAACTGCGTAAAATAAAGGAAGAGGGCGTGTACTTTTCTTCACATATAGACGGCGCGCCGATTTTTATGGGACCGGAACAGAGTATACAGATTCAGTCCAATCTTGGTTCTACGATTGCAATGGCATTTGACGAATGCGTATCTAACCCCGCTGAATACGGGTATGTTAAGAAGTCCTGTGAGATGACGACAAGATGGCTTGTACGCAGTAAGAATGAACTTGAACGCCTCAGCCGGCTTGAAAATACGGTGAACAGACAGCAAAAACTTTTTGCAATTAATCAGGGAGGCACTTATCCGGATCTGAGAACGGATCATATGAAACGCATTGCTGAAATGGATTTGGACGGTTATGCGATTGGGGGACTTGCAGTCGGTGAAACTGCACAGGAAATGTATGATATAATCGAGAGTGTACAGCCGTATATGCCTGAAAACAAGCCGCGCTATCTTATGGGAGTCGGGACGCCTGTGAATATTATTCAGGCGGTTAGCAGAGGTATAGATATGTTTGACTGTGTAATGCCCAGCAGGAACGGAAGACATTCCACTATATTCACTTGGGACGGGGTAATGCAGTTAAAAAATGAGCGATATAAGACTGATACCCGCCCTATAGATGAAAACTGCGGCTGTCCGGCTTGCAGAAATTATTCAAGGGCGTATATACGGCATTTGTTTAAAGTCGGTGAGATGCTTTCAGGCAGGCTTGCGGTTTTACACAATCTGTACTTTTATAATAAACTGATGGAGAAAATTCGTGAGACAATCGGAAATGACAGTTTTGAGTCGTTTGCGAGGGAAATGATTCCTGTATTGGGACGAAGAAAGTAGCCGTGAGGAAAAAATATGAAAATGTTGATTGTAGACGATGAGGTCAATATCCGTAAAGTTGTGAGGGAATATGCTGAATTTGAGGGCTATACCGTAACGGAAGCAAGTGACGGTATGGAAGCTGTTGACATTGTCCGCGGGAATGATTTCGATATAGTGATAATGGATATCATGATGCCGAAACTTGACGGATTTTCCGCGTGCAGGCAGATAATGAAATTAAAGCAGATCCCGACAATTATGCTGTCTGCCAGAGGTGAGGAATACGATAAGCTGTTTGGATTTGAATTAGGTGCGGATGATTATGTTACTAAGCCGTTTTCGCCTAAGGAACTGATGGCGCGTGTTAAGGCTGTGCTTTCACGCGGCGGCGGTAATACGGAAAAGCATATATACGAGGGTTTGGAGATTGATATATCCGGACGGACTGTCAAAGTAGACGGTCAGCGTGTACAGTTAACTCCGAAAGAATATGATCTGCTGTTCTATATGGTTAACAATTTGAATATAGCATTACCGCGTGAAAACCTTGTAAGAGAAGTATGGGGATATGATTTCTTCGGGGATGACAGAACGGTTGACACTCATATAAAAATGCTTCGGAATAATCTTGGGCCGTACCGTAAATTCATTGTTACTTTACGCGGTATGGGGTATAAATTTTCAATTGACAGCTGACGATTAAGATGCGAACGGTTTGTATGTAAGATTTTTCCTTTTAGGACAGGCAGGAATTTGCGGTAATGCCCGTGTCTTGCAAAGATTTTTAACTGCGCACAGCGGCAAAATGATATGACTGAACCGTTAGGCTGTTTTCTGGCAGTTCCTAACCGTCAGCAGGGGTTTGAATGAATAAATACAAGAGTTTGTCGTTTAATATCTGGCTGTATTTTATGGCGTTTATTGCAGCCGTATTCCTGTTGATGTGGCTGTTTCAGATAGTGTTTTTAAAAGGATTTTACAGGAATTCAAAAATAAATGATATAAATTATATAGTAAACCGGATTGAGGAATATTACGCTGAGGGAGAATACGCACAGGAAGTATCGAATTTAGCCAGATACAATGAGGTATGTATAGTCATATTGGATAAATACGGACGTTTGAGATTCCCGTCAGGCGGCTGTTTGTTGGGAGGAGACTGTATGCTCCACTCCAACAGGGTAAATCTTGGGCGGTATCTGGATGATATTACAAAAAGTCCAAATAAGGAAATCGGATATACGGAACATTCTTCGTTTACAGATGCTGAGATTTTAGTTTACGGATGCAGAATGGAAGATAATTTCGGTGAGCCGACAGGTTATTTATTTATTAATTCTCCGCTTTCTCCGGTGGAATCTACGGTTGCCATTATCGAAAATCAAATGTATATTATATTTGCCGTTCTTATTGTAATCGGTTTGGTTTTGTCGCTTTTTGCCTCAAATACAATTTCAAAACCTTTGGTGAAAGTAACCAAATCTGCTACAAGACTTGCTAAAGGTGATTATACAGTACAGTTTGCGGAAACAGCGTATTCGGAAGTGCAGAAGCTTTCGGAGACTCTTACCTATGCCGCAGGTGAAATATCTAAAGTAGACCAAAGACAGCGTGATTTGATTGCAAATGTTTCGCATGATTTAAAAACGCCGCTTACAATGATTAAGGCATATGCGGAAATGATTCGGGATTTGTCCGGAGATAACAGGCAAAAACGTGAACAGCATCTGAAAATAATTATCGGTGAAACTGACAGACTTGCGCTTTTAGTCAATGATATGCTTGCTTTGTCAAAACTCGAAAGCGGAAAAGATGAGCTTAACTGTACAACATTTCCTATAAAAGAGGAACTTTTGGAGATTATAGAAAGATTTAAGGATTTCTATTCGCTATATCTGCCTGATTCTCCGCCGTTTACATTTTCCTGTGAAAATGTTCAGGAGTCCGGAACTCAAAACAGTGAGGAACGCTTGGTTTATGCGGACCGTGTAAAAATACAGCAGGTTATATACAATTTTATAAGTAATGCAATGATACACACAGGGGATGACAGAAATATTTATATACGGCAAATTAATGAATCAGATGGAGTTAGAATTGAAGTTACCGATACCGGCAAAGGTATTCCAAAAGAGGATTTGAAACTGATTTTTCAGAAATATTACCGCAGTGCTAATTATAAACGCGAAACATCAGGGAGCGGATTGGGTCTTTTTATTGCAAAGTCAATTTTAGAAAAGCACCGTTTTCCGTATGGGGTAAAATCTGAATTAGGCAAGGGCTCGACGTTTTGGTTTAAAATCAAAAATTAGTCGGCAGAGCGGGAGTATAATGAAAGCATTATTTATAGGGGATGCCGTAGGTGTTGCCGGCTGTGAATTTTTAAGACAGCGGCTTATAGGACTTAAGATGCAGTATGAAGCCGATTTGGTGATAGTCAACGGTGAGAATTCCGCACAGGGTAACGGCATTACACCGGCAAGTGCGAAAATGATTTTAAGCAGCGGAGCGGATGTAATAACCACAGGCAACCATGCCTTTAAACAGCGTGAGTCTGTACAGGTGTTTAATATGCGTAATGTCCTCAGACCTGCTAACTTCTCTGATGAAGTTATCGGCAAGGGTTTATATTACCATGATTCGGGATATGCCCGAACAGCAGTAATAAACATTATGGGAACAGTATTTATGGATTCGCTTGACAATCCGTTTGTCTGTATTGACCGTA
Organism: Oscillospiraceae bacterium; assembly: GCA_031271475.1. Taxonomy (GTDB): domain Bacteria; phylum Bacillota; class Clostridia; order Oscillospirales; family Ruminococcaceae; genus JAISVP01. Next base: position 5,700 of record JAISVP010000125.1, read on the forward strand.
TACTCGAAATTGCGGACACCCCGAATATCATAGTGGATTTTCATGCCGAGGCTACATCGGAAAAGAAAGCTTTCG
>JAISVP010000042.1 GCA_031271475.1 Oscillospiraceae bacterium
ATAGGAGGATTGGCACATATTATGCTGCCTACAAATCCGGCAAATGCTGTTGCAGGCAATGAAAATAAGATGCGGTATGCGGATACGGGTATACCTATGCTTATTTCGATGTTACTTAAACAAGGTGCGGTTAAGAGAAATTTAACAGCTAAGATTGCCGGCGGTGCTCAGATGTTCCAGACGGTATCGAATCCGATGAATGCTTTTAATATCGGAGACAGAAATGTTGAATCGGTGAAAAAAGTATTGGCGGAAAATTCCATACGGATTGCCGCATCGGATACGGGTCTTAACTATGGGCGGACAATTTACTGCTATGTGGAAAACGGAGCTGTTGAGGTGAAAACTGCGGTAAAGCGACAGTTGGTAATACTGTAAGCCCGAATAAAATGCGGCGGAATTTCAGTGTCAATCTTTCCAAACGGTTCTGGCAGACCGCCAGAGTTATCAGGTTTAGCTGTTTGGATCAAAATTGATCTGCTCGAATATATAAAAACCGCAACAACCCTGCCTTGGGGTCATTACGGTTTTTCCTTTTAAAATCAATGTTTCGCCTGTCACGCCGTATAATATAGTTGTGGGAACCTAAGTTGTGGCGTACCGAGTATCGGTTTTTGAGAGTTAAACCGGTGAGATATTATATGTTTTCAGTGGATTAGTTATTGTTAACCCATTTTTGTTTCGGCAAGCTGGCGGTATTTTTCCTTTGTGGCGAGTCCGCCGCGAATATGCCGTTCCTGTTTGTTCTGTTCGAGGACTTCCTTAACTAATATGGACAGTTGCGGACTGATTTTCGGCAGTCTTTCGGATACGTCCTTATGTACTGTACTTTTGCTTATTCCGAACCGCCGTGCGGCAGCACGCACGGTAGATTTGTTTTCTAAAATAAATTCCCCTAAAATTATGGCTCTGTCATTTGTCTGACTTTTCAAAACATCACTTCCAATTTTGCTTTTGTAAATTATATGCGGGAAATTTGATATAAATGATTGGGCTAATGTAAATTGCGAAAAAACACCGTAGAGGAGGTGTGTCTGTAATGATGGCAACTGTCGAAGTTTCCGTAGACGTTGATGTGCTTAAAGCAGATATGCGAATTAAAAACCGCATTGTTTTTGAAAGAAATGGTAAAACATTTTTTATCTGTAAAGATGTACTGCTTACGGATGAATTTATAGAAAAAATCAAGAAAATAATTGCACCGGTTACCAGTGTTTATATATCGTTTGAGGATTATAAAAGACTGTTTGTTGACATAGAGGAATCGCCTTATGAGACGCCGTATAAATATGTAAAGTTTGAAACATCCAATATGTTTGAAGACATCGGTGCGGGGAGTCATACGTCATCTTTTGTAGCGGATAATATAACCGGTACGGTTAGAGAACATGTCAAAAGTATTGACCTTTCGCTGATTATACAGAGTATTAACGGTATCCGCAGTGCTGACGAATACATTGTTACCCACTCCACCAATGTGGCATTGCTTAACGGCATCATGGGAAAACAGCTGAATTACGATGATAACAAGCTGTATGCTGTTATTAAAACCGGATTGCTGCATGATATAGGAATGCTTAAGGTGCCGCAAAGTATTGTAAACAAACCCGGCAGGCTTAAAGTAAGTGAATTTGATATTATAAAAAAACATGTGGTGTTTTCACGCGATATGTTGGTTGAAATAAACGAAAAAGATGACAGAATTCTTGACGGAGTTCTTCAGCATCACGAACGTGAAAACGGTACGGGTTACCTGCATGGACTAAACTCGTCAGAAATTTGTGAATTTGCTAAAATTACGGCAATTGCGGATGCATATGATGCAATGATAACCAAGAGGATTTACAGAGATTTCCTTTCACCGTTTAAAATTTTGCATAACTTCTCCAGAGGTGCTTATTCAGAATTGGATATAAAATATGTGCGGATATTCGTGGAATGTATGCGTACGGAACTGCAAGGGAAATATGTTTTAATGTCTGACGGAACCATTGCTCGGATATGTTTGGTGCTACAGGATGATCTAATGTACCCAATAGTGCAAATCGGTAATATGGTAATCCATACATCACCGGAATTGTATTGTATTTCAATGTACAACGGCGAAGATTCTAATGATACAAATTAACAGTATCCGGCGGGTTTAAAAATGAAAAACAGTTTTGAATTAAAATCGGAGTTCAGGCCGGCAGGCGGTCAGCCTGCGGCGATACAGTCCATTATAAGCGGCATTCAAAGCGGTTGCCGGGAGCAGACATTACTGGGGGTAACAGGTTCCGGGAAAACATTTACTATGGCAAATATTATAGAAAAAGTAAATAAGCCGACCCTTGTTTTAGCCCATAATAAAATACTTGCTGCACAGCTGTGTTCGGAGTTTAAGGAATTTTTTCCGAACAATGCTGTGGAGTATTTTGTGTCCTATTATGACTATTACCAACCCGAAGCATATATACCCAGCACGGACAGCTTTATAGAAAAAGATTCGTCCATTAACCATGAAATCGACAAATTGCGTCATTCCGCAACGTCTTCATTGGCAGAGCGTAATGACGTTATAGTTGTGTCAAGCGTGTCCTGTATTTATTCATTGGGTGACCCGGAAACATACCGTGCAATGATTGTTTCCGTTCGTGAGGGAATGAAAAAAAGCCGCAGCGAATTGCTTGACGAACTTGTAAAGATTCAGTATGAACGCAATGATATTGGTTTTGAACGCAATAAATTCCGCGTACGCGGAGATACTGTTGAGATATTTCCTTCTTCGGCAACAGATAAAATCTTGCGCGTGGAATTTTTTGGTGACGAGATTGACCGCATAAGTGAGGTTAATGTTCTGACGGGTGAAATTATTAATATGTTGCAGTATGCGGTGGTGTTTCCGGCATCACACCATATAACGGATTCCGAAAAATTGGAAGCGGCGTTAGAGGAAATTGATTCTGAACTTGAACAGAGAATCCGTTATTTTACAGAAAACAATATGCTTGTCGAAGCACAGAGAATTACACAGAGAACGCATTACGATATGGAAATGCTCAGAGAAGTCGGTTTTTGCAGCGGAGTGGAAAACTATTCGAGGATACTTGAAGGCAGGGCGCCGGGTTCTACACCGTCAACACTTTTCAGCCATTTCCCTGATGATTTTTTGATGTTTATTGATGAGAGTCATGTTACCGTACCGCAAATCCGTGCAATGTATGCAGGTGATAGAGCACGGAAGGAAACGCTTATAAGGTATGGGTTCAGACTGCCCAGTGCGTTTGACAACCGTCCGATGAATTTTGATGAGTTCTATGGAAAAATCAATCAGGTAATCTATGTCAGTGCAACGCCGGGTACATTCGAGAAAGAACATTCAGAAAAAAACACGGAACAGTTAATTCGCCCGACCGGACTTGTAGATCCTGAAATTATAGTAAAGCCTTCACAGGGACAGATTGAGGATTTAATATCAGAAATAAATATACGCACAGAAAAAAATGAACGTGTGCTTGTAACAACACTGACAAGAAAAATGGCAGAGGCATTAACTGATTATCTTGAAAAAGCAGGCATAAAAGTACGGTATCTGCATTACGACATTGATACAATTGAGAGAATGGAAATTATCCGTGATTTAAGGCTCGGAGAGTTTGATGTGCTTGTAGGAATCAACCTTTTGCGTGAGGGACTTGACTTGCCGGAGGTATCGCTTGTGGCAATACTTGATGCGGATAAAGAAGGCTTTTTACGCAGTGAAACATCGTTGATACAGACAATTGGACGTGCCGCAAGAAATGCAGACGGTGTTGTAATAATGTATGCGGATGTAGTTACTGGTTCCATGGAGCGTGCTATAACGGAAACACAGCGACGCCGCGATATACAGATAAGATACAATACCGAGCATAATATAGTTCCGCAAACTATTATAAAAAATATACGTGATGTAATAGGACTTACATCCAAAAACAAGATTGAAAAGAAACAAATCAAAAAACTCACAGTCGCACAAATCCGCGAACTGATTGAACGGTATACCGCAGAAATGAAAAATTCCGCAAAAATGTTGGAGTTTGAACATGCCGCATATTTGCGTGATAAAATTAAATCGTTGAAGGAAGAACTTAGATGATAAACCGCAAAAATTTCCTTGCGGTTTAATTTTTCTGTGTTCCAGTACCCTTAGAGACTGTTTAAAATCTTTTTATGAGAATGTTTTTGCTGTGGCCTTTTATTAGGAAGGATTGCTATGATTAATGAAAAATACATGCGTATTGCAATTGATCTTGCAAAGCGGGGAATCGGATTTGTAAATCCTAATCCCTTAGTGGGAGCGATTATTGTAAAAGATGATACGGTTATCGGCAAAGGTTACCATAAGAAATACGGAGAACCTCATGCGGAGATAAATGCACTTGCGGACTGTGTTTGTGATCCTTGCGGAGCAACGCTGTATGTAACATTGGAACCGTGTTGCCATTACGGGAAAACTCCTCCCTGTACCGAAGCGATTATATCAAGCGGTATTAAAAGGGTCGTTATAG
>JAISVP010000119.1 GCA_031271475.1 Oscillospiraceae bacterium
AAACTCTTGACAATATAATATGCTTATGATATAATAGTAAGGTATTTTTTTGAAGGAGTATGTTATATGTTTACAAATTTAGAGCAGGCCAAGAGGTTCTGTGAGGAAAATGGTGTTAAAATGGTTGATTTTATGATGATTGACCTAAATGGCAGATTAAGGCATCTTACGATGCCGGAAGGCAGATTCGGAGAGCATACGCTGAAGTACGGCGTTGGGTTTGACGGTTCTAATTATGGGTTTGCACCTGTGGAAAAAAGTGATATGGTGTTTATCCCGGATCTTAAGACCGCACATATTGACAGATTTGCGGAAGTAAAAACGCTTTCTATGATTGGAGATGTTTTTGTCATTGACTTGCCGGACAACAGAAGATTTGATCAGGATCCCCGGAATGTTGCTTTTCATGCACAGGAATATTTGAAAAAGACCGGGATTGCTGATGAAATGATTATCGGCCCTGAATTTGAATTTCATGTTTTTGACTGTATGAGTTATAAGAATTCCCCCAATGAATCCGGCTTCTACATAGACGCACAGCAAGCGGAATGGAATACGGATGCCCCGGGAAACAATTTAGGATATAAAATACCCAACAAGGGCGGCTACCATATGGCGGCACCTTTTGATATACTTTCTGATTTTCGCTCTAAAGTATGTATGCTTATGGAAGAACAGGAAATTCCAGTTAAATACCATCACCATGAAGTCGGCGGTCCCGGACAGCTTGAGATTGAAGTTGAATTCGGGGGATTGCTTGAAATGGCGGATAAAACAATGATGACGAAATACATCATAAAGAATGCGGCAATTGCGGGAAATAAAACCGCTACCTTTATGCCAAAGCCGATTTACGGAGAGGCAGGCAACGGTATGCATATCCATATGCATCTGTTTAAGGACGGTAAACCCGTATTTTATGATGCTAACGGCTATTCACAGCTCAGTGATACTGCCTTATACTTTATAGGAGGTATTCTTAAGCATATTTCGGCGTTATGTGCATTTACCAATCCGAGTACGAATTCATACAAACGCTTAATTCCCGGATATGAGGCGCCTGTTACGGCAGGCTACGCAACTTCTAACCGCAGTGCTGTGATAAGAATTCCCGCATATGCGAAAGCACCTGAAGATAAACGCTTTGAATTAAGATGTCCTGACGGCACTTGCAATCCTTATTATGCGTATTCGGCAATTCTAATGGCAGGGATTGACGGAGTAAAAAATAAAATTGATCCGTCCAAAGAGGGATTCGGACCGTACGATTTTAATCTGTATCACTTATCCAATGAGGAAAAATCTAAAATAAAGTCGCTGCCGGCAAGTCTTGACCAAGCATTGGACGCACTTGAGTCCGACCATGAATTCCTCACGCACTCAGGGGTGTTCCCGGAACGTCTTATACAAATTTGGATTGCCAATAAGCGGCAGGATGCTTTGCGTTACAGTCAAATCCCTACTTCTGTGGAATTTGAGATGTACTACGATTTGTAAGAAATCAGCCTATGATAAATTCCCTTTGGCAGGGTTAGCGAATCGTTATAGTAATTTCGATTGATAACAGGCTAAGCCTGTTATCATCGACGCACGCAAATGCGTAAGTGTCTCGGCTTTGCCCGGACTATAGCCGTTGGAAACGACTATAGAACATTTTTTTCAAAAAGATGTTGACAACCGGAAAAAACTGTGATATAATATATTGGTCGTATTCTTAAGACAGTCGGTGGCTATGCTGTAAATCCGACCGAGGGGTAGCGTATTTTTTACGTAATCACGCCGCTGTGTCTTAACTGCACAGCGGCTTTCTTAATGACTGCGGTATGAAAATTATTATAGGAGGTGAAATTATGCCAAGTCCAGCGATTCTCGACACGAAAAAACAAAAAGTAGACGACCTTACAAAACTTATCAGTTCTTCTGTTGCAGGTGTTCTTGTGGATTACAGAGGCATTACTGTGGAGGAGGATACTAAACTGCGCCGTGATTTGCGTGAATCCAATATTAGTTATAAGGTTGTGAAAAATTCCATTCTCAGCTTCGCATTTAAAAATGCAGGTTTGGATTTCCCCGGTGAGATTTTAACAGGTACTACTTCGCTTGCGTTGTCTTTTGACGACCAGACGGCTCCCGCAAGACTTTTAGGCGGATTTGCCGAGGAATGCGGTCCGGACAAGTTCTTTTTGAAAGCCGGTTTTATTGACAAAGACATTTATGACACCCAGCGTGTCACGGCACTGTCTAAAATCCCGCCGAAAGATATTCTGCTTGCTCAGCTTGTAGGCTCTTTACAGGGACCTATTCAAAAACTTGCGGCATTGCTTAAAGCTGTTGCCGACAGTAAACAGGACGCACAGGCTTAAAATGCCTAAGGTAACCGATATAGTAATTTCTATCGAGAACTGGCTAAGCCCGTTCTCATTGGCGCACGCATTTTCGTGCGGGTCTCGGCAAAGCCGAAACCATAGTCGTTAGAAACGGCTGTATTCGCAGTTAATCGATTCCGTCATTGAAGTTTATATGCGCGGTTACCGAAGAGAAAAACAAATAAAAACATATTGTTAGAAAGGAAAGGTGTAAAAATGGCATCTGAAAAAACATTAAAATTTATTGAGGAAATTAAACAGTTATCTGTATTGGAATTAGCTGAATTGGTTGAGGCTATTCAGGAGGAGTTTGGCGTAACTGCCGCTGTTGCGGCAGCACCAGCGGCGGGCGGCGGTGCTGTTGCTGAAGAAAAAACCGAGTT
>JAISVP010000144.1 GCA_031271475.1 Oscillospiraceae bacterium
ATTCCCCAGTCCGGAAACTGTGTCAGAGTTCCCCGGAGTATGCGGCAGATGCGAAATTATTCCGACAGGAAAATATTTCACTGTAATTTGCGACTACGCCCATACCCCGGATGCATTAAAAAACGTACTTGAGGGACTAAGGGAATGTACAAAAGGAAAGCTGACAGTTCTTTTTGGATGCGGCGGTAACCGCGATAAAGGCAAGCGTCCGCTAATGGCTGAAGCCGCGGCTAACATAGCGGACTTCATGATAATTACTTCCGATAATCCGCGTGATGAGGATCCGGACAGTATTATAAACGGTATCCTAAACTCGCAGGGAGCGTTTGTACCTTCCAGCAGCGGCGGTTTCCACTCATCGAACACAGGTGTTTTTCGCTCTGGGACGACAGGAAAAAATGTTCCGTGTACAGCGATAACTGACAGAAAACAGGCAATTATATATGCTTTGGAAAATGCCGTAAGCGCAGAAGTGATTGTTCTTGCGGGTAAAGGGCATGAAAATTATCAGGTGCTGAAAAACGGCAAGCATATACACTTTGATGAGAGAGAAATTGTTCAGGAGTGGTTAAGTAAGAAATCATAAAAAAACTGTTTAGGGATATTAGGTTAAAAATATGGAATTTTTTTTGGTAAGTGATATATTTTCTGCTCTTAAGGGGCAGATTATAAGTAGTGACACTATTGATATGACACTTCCTGTTACAGCTGTTTCCACAGATACAAGAACTATTGCTGCCGGAGATGTGTTTGTGGCACTAAAGGGTGAAAATTTTGACGGTCATGACTATGTGCAAAAAGCAATAGACAGCGGCGCAGTCTGTGCAATTACCCAGAGAAGAACTGAAGGATGCCCCTGTATAACGGTTAAGTCATCGCATACGGCATTACTGAAACTTGCGGAGTATTACAGGAAGAAATTTGACTTGATTCTTGTGGGAATCACAGGAAGCGCGGGCAAGACTACGACTAAAGAAATGATTGCGTCCGTGCTGGAAAAGAAATATAACACGCTTAAAACTCTTGGGAATCTGAATAATGCAATAGGATTGCCTAAAACACTGTTCGGACTTAAGTCACAGCACGAAGCGGCAGTAATTGAAATGGGTATGTCAGATTTCGGTGAGATTGAACGTCTTTCCGTGACGGCAAATCCTACGGTTGGTGTAATAACAAATATCGGTTACTCGCATATACAGAACCTTAAAACACAGGAAGGCATTTTGCAAGCAAAGCTGGAGATTGTTAAGGGAATGGAATCTGCCTCACCCTTAGTAGTGAATGCAGATGACAAGTATCTCAAAACCTTAAAGGGAAAGGTCAGAAATCCTGTTTACAGCTATAGTACGGACAGCAGAAAATCTGATGTGTATGCTGAAAGCATTACCGAAAGCGGCAACACCACAGAGTTTGATATAATTTATCAGCATGAAAGTCTGCATATAAAACTAAACTGTCTTGGACGGCATAATATTCTGAATGCGCTGGCGGCATTTTGTGTCGGGCAGATATCAAAAGTGCCGGCACAGGATATCGCAGCGGCACTCAGTGAGTATACGCCGCCGGAATTACGCCAGAATGTAGTGGTGAAAAACGGAATAACTTATATAATAGACTGCTATAATGCATCCCCGGATTCAATGAAAGCGGCATTGGACGTGCTGAAAAAAATGCCGGGCAGGAAGATCGCCGTTTTAGGGGATATGCTTGAACTTGGAGATATGTCAAGACAACTGCACGAGTATGTAGGCAGTCTTACGGTGGGAGTTGACAAACTGTACACCTACGGCAAGGAAGCGGCATATATAAATGCCGGCGCACAGAAACACGGCGGAGTTCCTTCCGGTAATTCTGAATACAAAGAGCATATTGCGGAATGGCTGAAAGAAAACCTTAGACAGGGCGATGCCGTGCTGTTTAAAGCAAGCAGAGGAATGAAACTGGAGAAGATTGTGGAGGAGATATGCAAGAGTGGGTTTTAGTTTTAGTTGCATCGGGACTTTCTTTTGTGATTTCGGCTGTCACCGGGATTTTTCTTATCCCATTTTTAAAGAAGAAATGTTTCGGGCAGACCATATTGGAAATAGGTCCGCGTTGGCATAAATCCAAGCAGGGAACGCCTATTATGGGCGGTTTTATGTTTATCGCCGGGAGTATCATATCTGTCGCCATCTCATATGCGATAAGGCATTCGGCAATGCCTATGACTGACATAGTCCATGCCGCTGACAGCGACGTAAATTACGGATTTGTATTGCTTGTTTTTGCGGTGTTTGCATTACTGTTTTCGGCGATAGGTTTTGCGGACGACTACATTAAAGCCGTAAAAAAACAGAATTTAGGACTTAATGCAAAACAGAAACTGCTGTTTCAGTTTTTGCTGGCGGCAGGGTTTTTATGGGTTCTGCATGTGCTCGGCATGACAGAAACAACGGTAAATCTTGTTTTTGCGGAGTTTGATTTAAAGCTGTGGTATTATCCGATTATGGTTCTGTTTATTGTATTTATGAGCAACGCGGTTAATATTACGGACGGTATAGACGGATTATGCGGAACTGTTACAGCGATTGCGCTGATTGTCACAACGGTGCTGTGTTCCTATTTAAAGCTTGGAGAACTCTCATTGTATTCAGCAGCGATTGCCGGAGGGGTATTAGGGTTTTTAGTATGGAATTTACACCCGGCAAAATGTTTTATGGGCGATACGGGTTCGATGTATTTGGGAGCAGTCGTTGCAGGTTTCGCAATAATTACCCGTCAGCATTTGGTTATGGTGCTTGTGGGAATTGTGTATGTCTGTGAGGCGCTGTCAGTAGTATTACAGGTAATCAGTTTTAAGACAACGAAAAAACGTCTGTTTAAGATGTCGCCGATTCACCATCATTTTGAACTGTCCGGCTTTGGAGAATACAGGATTGTAAGAACATTTTCCGCTGTTGGACTGATTTTCGGGATAATTGCGATAGTACTTCTGACAGCACTGAACAGGCAATAGTATCGTCATACAGTGATTTCGACCCCCGAACGGACTCCTCATCAACGCACGCATTGGCGTGCGAGGTCTGGGCGAATCCCAGACCGCAGCCGTTAGAAACGGCTGTATCCGAATTTGAATATATTACACAGTCCATTGGGACTAATAAAGAGGTGGTGAAAATAAAATGGGAGCACATACACACACTGTAAAGGGCTGGTTTAAGCAAAAAACTAAAGACAAAGCGGAGAGGTCTCCGGCAGTCCGAAAGAAGGTACGGGGATTTGATCTGTCCCTGTTTTTAATTTTAATGGCATTGCTGATAATGGGCGTAATAATGATGTTTTCAGCCAGTTACGCAAAGGCGGCAAGTGAAAATCTGCCGGGAACGCATTATATGCAGCGGCAGGTAAGAATGATACTGATAGGACTTGTACTGATGTTTGTGCTGTCCTATATCGATTACAGATGGTATTTTAAGCGTTTTATTGCGTTGGGGTCTTATTTGGTATGTATCGGTTTGCTTGTCGCGGTTTTGGCAGCAGGCGTAACGGAAGGCGGAGCTCAAAGGTGGCTGGTCATATTCGGAATTAACTTTCAGCCGTCCGAACTGATGAAACTCTCGATAATACTGTCATTTTCTTATTTTATTACAAAGAACTATGATAAGATGACCAGTTTCAAAGCAGGAATTATGCCGCTTATGATGATGCTTGTACCTGTGGCGGGATTGATGATGGCACAGCCTCACCTTTCAGGAACGATACTGATATGCCTTATCGGACTGACATTGATGTTTGTGGGAGGAATGACAATTAAACATCTTCTTGCGGTAGGTGCTGTAGGCGGTTTGGGACTGGTGGCAGTAGTGGGAATGAAAATAATGGTTGACGGAATGACCTATTTTCAGCAGCGCATACAGTCATGGCTTGACCCGTTTTCGGACGAGCGCGGCGTTACCTGGCAGACTTGCCAATCCTTAATAGCAATCGGTTCCGGGGGACTTTTTGGATTGGGTCTTGGGGAGTCCAGACAGAAATACACGTATCTGCCGGAATCGCATAATGACTTTGTGTTTTCAATCGTATGTGAGGAATTGGGCTTTGTCGGAGCTATGGTAGTGGTACTGCTGTTTTTCCTGTTCGTGTGCAGAGGATTTGCAATTTCCACAAAAGCGCCGGACAAATTCGGAATGCTGCTTGGAGTAGGGCTTACAGTACAGATCGGTTTGCAGGCGTTTATGAATATAGCTGTAGTAAGCAATCTGTTCCCGAATACAGGGATATCCTTACCGTTCTTCAGTTACGGCGGTACAGCAATTATTATGCAGTTGGCACAGGTTGGAATATTGCTGAATATATCAAGGAATACAGTGTAAAACATGATTGCGGACAGGGTTATAGCCGTTTCTAACGGCTATGGTCTCGGCAAAGCCGAGACCCGCACGCAAATGCGTGCGTCGATGAGGACGGGCTTATCCCGTTCGGGGTCGAAATTAATGTAAGACTGTGTGCAGCGGAAATATAGAAAGTGAGAGTAACATAAAAATGCAGAATATAATAATTTTTGATTTCGGCAGAGGCAAAAACAATCAGCTCATTACAAAACAAATTAGGGAACAGGGCGTATACTGTGAACTTTGGGATATGAAAAGTCACAGTATAAGTGAGGCTAAGCTGATTAATCCGTTAGGTGCAATAGTATTGGGAACAGCTGATCCGCAGGAATTGCAGACACTTGGAGTACCCGTACTGGAACTTCCGGACGGGTTGGCAAGCAAGTTGGTTCTTAAGAATTTTCTGTTTGACAAATGCGGCTGTACGGGTGAGTGGAATATGGCACAGTACAGTGAAAAACTTATTGAGGAAATAAGAGAAACCGTTGGAGACGGCAAGGCATTGCTTGCGTTATCGGGCGGTGTGGACAGTTC
>JAISVP010000054.1 GCA_031271475.1 Oscillospiraceae bacterium
CGTAACGCAGCAAAATACCACACAGGAAGGCAAGATGCTCAAATCGCTTAAAGACGCCGTTTACCATGAAGGTATCGGATCGTGGATTGCGCCGCAAAACGATCCGTATGCTCTTGATAATTTTCAGCAGGCCTATAATAATTTATCTGTGTCGAGAGCCGACATATTCCCCGGCACGCGGGCATTAAGCGCTACGCATTACGCTTTAAAAATATTCCCTAAAAATGAGGACTTTACGGTTGATATTGACGGGCTTGTCAATTACTGTAAGGAAGTCCGTGCAAAGGCTTTAATCTTTTCAAATCCGTGCAATCCCACTTCTTTGGGTATTCCGCGGGAAGAAGTCTTGAAAATTATAAGAGGTTTTGACGGACTTGTTATTGTGGATGAAGCGTATATGGACTTCTGGACGCAGTCTGTACTGGACAGTGTGAATGATTGTGAGAATCTTATTGTATTAAAGACCTGTTCAAAATTTATAGGATTGGCAGCGGTGCGGCTTGGGTTTGCCGTATCCGGTAAAACGGTTACGAATGCGTTGAAGGCGGCGAAGTCGCCTTATAATACGGACAGCATTTCACAGCTGATCGGGGAAACTGTTCTGCGGGAGAAAGATTATCTGAATGCTCAAAAAGAGAAAATTCTTAAGGATACACAGTATCTGTACGGTCAGCTGTGCGGCTTAAAGGTACCGGAATTCGCCGGAAGTCAACGCTTCGGAGAGGAAAAGAGAAACGGCGGCTTAAAAGTACCGGAATTCGCCGGAAATCAAAGCTCCGGAGAGGAAAAGAGAAACGGCGGCTTAAAGGTATGTCGGACGAGGGCAAATTTTGTCTTTGTTGAAATGCCGAATTCCGGAGAAATATATAGGTATCTGTTGAAAAACGGCATAGCGGTGCGGCATTTTGACGGCTTTTTGAGAATTTGTGCGGGTACTGAAACAGAAATTGATGTTTTGCTTGACAGATTAAAAGAACTGTGGTATAATGAAGATTGACAGATGTGAATATTGGGGGAGATTATGAACGACCGGGACTATGAGTATTATTGCCGAATGAGGGATGAGGAAAAAATGAGGAAGCAGCCGATTGCCTGGCGTACGGTTTTTATGACGGCTGCTGTTACTTTTATTTTAACCGGAGCATTGCCGTATCTGCTCCTTTGGAAAAAGTATGACTTGCTTACGGAATTGGATTTCGTTGTAAAAGGGAACTATTACGGCGATGTGGATGCTCAATCTGTTCAGGACAATATTCTTAAAGGGTATATGTACGGGCTTGACGATCCGTATGCTTGGTACTACAATGAGGAAGAATATGCTCATAAGACACAGGAAGACAGCGGAAATCTTGTGGGAATCGGTGTTAGTGTGGAGTACTCGCAGGACGGTTATGTAAGAATACTCGAGGCTATGCCGGGTTCACCCGCAAGTGAGGCGGGTTTTATGTCAGGCGACCTCATTACGGCTGTTGACGGTGTGGATCTGTCGGAAACGGAAGACCCTGTGTCCTTAATACGGGGTGAAGCGGGTACACAGTTAACTGTTACGGTTGAGCGTGACGGTGAGGAAGACAACTATGAACTTACACGCCGCAGTATTTCTCTGGTGTCCGCAGGCGGTGAAATGCTTGACGGGCAAATCGGATATGTTTATATTAACTCGTTCGAGGGCAATACGGGCAGACAGTTTAATGATGCGGTGGACATACTCATAGAAGACGGCGCCAAGGGTATTGTGGTTGATGTCAGGAATAACGGCGGCGGTTTGGTTCAGGCGGCTGAGGCGTGTTTGGATCCGTTGCTGCCGGAGGGTGATATTGCGATTGCAACGTATAAAAACGGGCGTACCGAGGTGCTATGCCGCAGTGACGCAAATATGATTGACATACCGATGGCAGTGCTGATTAACGGTGCGAGCGCGAGTGCGGCGGAACTGTTCGCGGCGGCTCTGAGAGACTTCAACGGTGTGAAATTAGTGGGAACAAAAAGTTTCGGTAAGGGGATTATGCAGCAGGATCATATACTCAGTAAGGGAACGGTAAAGTTTACGGTTGCAACCTATCAGACTACAAAATCGGAATGTTATCATAATATCGGGCTTACACCGGACTGTGAAGTGTCGCTTCCGGAGCATATAGAAGGTGAAGTCAGACCGAAAGAACGCAGTGACGATACACAGCTGCAAAAGGCGGTGGAGCTGCTGACAGCAGAGTTGTAAGAGCCTGTTCAATATCTTTTGGCAAGTGTCATTTTCAGCAAAATTTCCGTTTTTCAGCGTTAAAAATCCTTGTAAGGCGCAAGCATTACTGCGGAATTTTGCCTAGAAAAGCCAAAAATCTACCAAAAAGCACAATCACAAAAAGATATTGAACAGGCTCTAAGTCAGGGATATCGCGGTAATGCCGTAAAGGCAACCGCGGCTTAAAAGGAGAAGTAAATGAAACAAATGTCAAGAGAAGGCTTTGAGAAATTACAAAGTCAGTTGGAAACATTGGTGACTGTACGCAGAGCGGAAGTTGCACAAAAGCTGAAAGAAGCAAGGGCGTTCGGGGATCTGTCCGAGAATGCGGAATATGATGAGGCAAAGAATGAACAAGGAATACTTGAAGCACAGATTGCCGAACTTGAGGATATACTGGCTAATACGGAAGTGGTTGACGAAGAGCATATTTCCGTCAATGAAGTTGGAATAGGTTCCGTTGTGAAAATTCGCCGTACGGATGCGAATAGAGTGGAAACATATCAGATAGTGGGTACTACGGAATCCGATCCTTTGAATGGGAAGCTTTCCGATGAGTCCCCTATTGGCCGGGGCTTAATGAGAAAAAAAGCCGGGGATTTGTTTTCTGTGGAAACTCCTTCCGGACAGGCGGAGTTTGAGGTTATTGAGATAAGCCGTTAGTCCGCCGGACGGGGAATATTGAGGTAATTGGTACCGATTTGGCTTTTAAACGCGCCGGGACTCCCTGCCGCGGTAACAGTAGTGTTGCGGCTACTCAAAAATACACAGGTACAGAAAACGCAATATATGCCCGCAAGGGTTTCCGTCAATATGCTCGCCGGCAAGAAAACATCGAAGAGGTAAAGATAAAGTGCGGATTTAAAATTGCAGACTAAAAAAGTGCGGGCTTAAAAGTAGGGGGAATGAGGAGAAAATGGGAGAGGAAAAGGAAATATCTTTGACACAGGAAGTTGTACAGGATGTAAATGCAC
>JAISVP010000102.1 GCA_031271475.1 Oscillospiraceae bacterium
GTTCATAATCTTTTCCGGCATATATCCTAAAAGCAGTAACACATCGGTAATTCCGAATCCGCACAGCTGTTTCATAAGCAAACCTATAAAAGGCACGCCGTTTATTTCATACATAGGTTTCGGATTGGTATCGGTAAACGGTTTTAACCGTGTTCCCAGTCCTCCCGCAAGCACAACAGCCTGTTTTATTTCTTTCACGTGTGGTACATCCTTTTTGTAATTTACAGCTGTTTATAACGGCTGCGGTCTGGGCAAAGCCGGAACCCACGCACGCAAATGCGTGCGTCGATGAGGACTTCGCTTAGCCCGTTCGGAGTCAATTGCTCTCAGACTGACTTTAACCTGTACACGGCTATCTCCCGGTCATCCCCAAACGCGTACTCATATCCGTTTCTTAGCAGGTATCCGGTCTTCCTCTGAGTAAATTCACGGTCTTCATCGGACAGGCCGGGACCGACCTTCATTACGACATAATCACACAATCCCCATTTGGACTGTACATTGTCATTGGTTATCGAATAGATATGCCTGCGCTGTGACAGCCGCGGCACAAACATATGAGTTGCTTCAACAGACGCTTCTTCCGGGATTTTGCTAAGGTACATCTCATAGATTTCTATTTTGTTTTTATCCCAGTCCGTGTATGCCTTATACATACGGGATTTCGGCGTTATATGGGAGAAAGTGAACATCACTGCCGCCGCTGCCATAACCGGTAAGACGTATTTTTTTACGCTTGTTTGCAATGACGGTAAAATCCGGACTTTGTCCTTAGATGCCAATGAGTTTTCCTCCGGCATACGGCCGCTGTCTTTAACGGTTCCAAATTCAGATATGTTAACCGCCGTAATATAAAACAGCATCGGTATCATTCCGAATACATACTGGTAGTCTATATTGTGCTGATAATAGTATTCCGGCAGCAAGCATACCAGAAATGTTGGGACAAGCAGCAGAAAATGCCCCGCTCTTTTTGTAAGGAACGGCAAAAATCCGACAGGCACAAAGAGCTGAAACAGGAAAATGAATTTGTCTTCTTTAAAAGCTTCCTGTATGATAAACGCCGGGTCGGTTATGACAGTTCTGATTATTTCCGTAATGCCGTTTTCAGGCTGTGCCATAAGGGAATTGAAACGGTGAGAAAATGTGCCGTCACCGTATTTTTCCAGTAAGGCAGTGATTATAAGAAAGAAACAGACGCTGACAGCGGCGGTAACTGCGCCGTGGAATTTTGTGCTTTTGCTTTTTCCTCCCGAAAGAAGCATATACGCACCTATACAAGCCATAGACACCGACACATCTTCTTTACAGCATAAGGTCAGACCGAGGAACACATACATGGGAATCCATTTTTGCTTCTCCATAAAATAGAAAAACCACAGCATCATTACGGGAATAAACGCGGTTTCGTGAAAGTCATAAAAATTAGGTGCAACGGCAGCTAAAGAAAATATATAGGCTATGCCTATGCATAAGTTTACAGCGGGACTGAAACCCCTGTGTTTGCATATCAGAAACAGCGGAATCACTCCGAGAACTATAAGAATCGGCTGTGCAATCAACAGGGTTTCAATATACGGGAACACAAAATATACAGGCAGCAGCAGGTAGTAAATCGGTGTGAAATGAACGGCAAAATGCGAAAGGAGCACATCCCTCTCGCAAGTAGTCATCGGTGTAAGCGTTTCTTTCATGTAGTAATACATTTGCCCGGCAATCCCGAGGTCAAACGTAGAGGAATAGTATATACGGTAACGGATTACACAAAAAAATCCGACAAACGCGCACACAATTACCGCACCAAACGCGATAATTGCAACAGAATGCCATGTCTTTAATTTATACAGTTCCTTTAACAGGTTATTTTTAAGCAAGTAAAAAAGCATTGCCGCCATTATTGCGGAAATTCCGAATACATAGTAGAAACTGTCATTATTAAACAGCGTAATCAACGCGAACCATAAAAATCCAATCAGCATAAAATAAGCATCATATCTTGGACGCCCGATTTTAGAGTATTGGGAAATTTCCATGCCGGAATCACCGGAGTTTTCAGATGCTGTTTCAGTTTCTTTTTTTCTTGGGGACAGTATAAACCTTAATATTGACAAAGAAACAAATACCGCAGCTGTGGCGCAGACAATGCTGAATATATCAATTTCGCGGACATATTCCAATGTCTTAAAGCTTGTCCCGTCGTTTACCGTATTCCAAAAAACGCAGAATCCGCTGATTAAAAAAAATGCCGCAAGCAGGCGCATGACTGTATTTTGCACAAAAACGCCGTCAATCTTTTTCATAAAGGAATCTTTATGGAATCCATTCAAAACATGCTTATCTTTTTTTCGAAGTTTATTAAATAACATATCTTTATTTTCCCTCACATTAAAACTGACATTGCCATTATATCACAAAATTTATAAACTGTCAACAGCTTTTTTAGAATTTCGGCGGTTATGAAACCGTTAAATACCCTGTCAGGTTAAAAATAACCCGGGTTTTTTAAGCATCTACAGTAATTTCGGCCCCGTTCGAGACCGAAATTACTGCTAAGATTTAGTTTTCGGGATGTCCGCCTAATTCTCAAGCGTCAGCTGTTCCTGAGCGTTAATACGCGTGCCTGTCTGAATTGCCGGGGAATACTGTCCAAAACTGTTCATTTCCCACGAGCATACATTGTCACTCCACATTAAATCCATTATTTCTTTTATACGGTTCTTTAGGATGGGTTCTTCCACAGGGAAAACAAGTTCCACACGGCGGTCAAGGTTACGGGGCATAAGATCCGCACTGCCCATATAAACCACGGATGTTGAACCGGGTTCTTCCGAATCCGCCGCATCCGGATCGGCGGCATTGGCGTTTTCAAATATAAATATCCGTGAATGCTCCAGAAAACGGCCGACAATACTGCGGACTGTAATGTTCTCGGAAATACCCTTAATGCCCGGAACAAGACTGCATATTCCTCTCACAAGCAGGTTTATTTTTACGCCCGCCTGTGAAGCTTCATAGAGTTTGCGGACAATTACGCTGCCAAGCAATGAATTAACTTTAAATGTTATGCCGCTGGGCAAACCGTTTTTGGCGTTTCTGATCTCATTGTCTATTTTTTCAATAAAGAACGGTTTAAGATGTTCGGGAGCAACGGCAAATTTATTGTATTTAGGCGGTATGGAGTATCCGGTAAGGTGATTAAAAAGAGCGCTTGCATCCTCGCCGAATTCGTTACGGCAGGTAAACATTCCGATATCTGTATAAACTTTTGCGGTTACATCGTTGTAATTGCCTGTTGACAGATGAAGATAACGTCTTATTCCGTCACTTTCACGCCGTACCACAAGGGTAATCTTGCAATGCGTTTTAAGTCCAGTTAAACCGTATATAACGTGACAGCCCGCTTTTTCTAACTGCGACGCCCATTCAATGTTGTTTTCCTCATCAAAACGCGCTTTTAATTCCACAAGCACGGTAACCTGTTTGCCTGCTTCCGCGGCGCGTTCAAGGGCAGCCACAACGCGGCTTTTTCCGCTTACTCGGTAAAGCGTTTGTTTTATGGCAAGTACATCCGGGTCATCGGCGGCGGCATTTATGAAATCGGTAACTACATCAAAACTCTCATACGGGTGATGCACCATTCTGTCGCGTTCACGGATAAGGGTAAAAATATTTTCACCTAATGTATGTTCTGTTTTGTCGTCGTCTTCAATATCCACAAGTTCGAACGGTGAATTCTCATCGCAAAAATCCTTGGGAAATACGGGAGTAATAGACTTTTCGGAAAGATGTTCAAATCCTTTTATGCTGGTAACTTTCATAAATGCGGCAATGTCTATCTGAATAGCCTGAATTGCGTGTCCCTGACCTAACCACGGATGCGACTGTAACATCTCGTCATTTTCGGGCTCAGCCGCGTTGTTAATACTCGGTATTTCAAAGATGAACCGGCTGTTTATTTTCAGCATACTGTGCAGAAATTCACGCATTTTTCCGTCAAACGGTGCGGACAGTTCAAGGCGTATAGGTTTGCCTCTCTTACGTTTTTTTATAGTACGCTTCATTTCCTCAAGGAGGTTGTCCGTTTCCTCATCGGCATCAAAGTCCGCACTGCGTGTAATACGGAAATATCCGTACGCACGGATTTTATACAGATTGCAGATATCTCCCAGAAAATAAGTGATAAGCTCCTCAAGCGGCAAAAAATACCGTTTATCGTCAGCATCGCTGGGCAACGCAACGAACCTTGGCAGAATAGACGGAACCTGAATAACGGCATAGACGTTCTTGCCGTTTTTGTCACGCATCCGTACGCCGATATTCAACGACTTGTTTCCGAGCATCGGAAACGGACGTGTCGGGTCGATTGCCAAAGGAGTAATCACAGGCATTACTTCATGTTCAAAATAACTCTTGATGTAGCCTAACTGATATGAATTAAGCTCTGAGAGATTGAGAAAATATATTCCCTGACAGCGTAAATCACCTAAAAGCTCATCCAATGCGGAACTCTGTTCAAGCTGGAAATCATAGGAGCGTTCCAAAACATATTCAAGCTGTTCCATGGAACTTAATCCTGCGTCGTCAATCTTGCCTTCTTTTTTGCGGTCGTTTAAGTACGCGACACGCACCATAAAAAACTCGTCAAGGTTTGACGCCGAAATTGCGGCAAATTTAAGCCTGTCAAGCAAAAGTGTTTCAGGTTTCCATGTCTGTGCCAATACCCGCTGATTAAAATCAAGCCAACTTAATTCCCTGTTTATAAAAGATTGCATAATACCCCCCTATTCTGTCATAGTAATTTCGATTTCGAACGGGTTAAGCCCGTCCTCATCGATGCACGCATTTACGTGCGGGTCTCGGCAAAGCCGAGACCGTAGCCGTTAGAAACGGCTATAAAATCGGCATTAAATCTGCCCCAAAACTCAATTGCGGCGTTGTTTGCGGTGAAATTTCCGTCACGTGTCACCAAAGTGCCATTGCCGAACTTCAAGTCATACAATAATTTCGGGCTTTTGTCTAAGGGAAATTTTATTCGCAAATCCGCTGGCTTAAAGTACTGCGGCAGATCATTAGTTGATACGGAATATCATTTCCGCTCCTATCCGGGAAAACCAAACACCGGCAAGGCAGCGAAAAACCAATATCTCCTATCTGATTAGCAGTATAACAGAAAAAACGGCACAAGTCAATACCTTTTACGCGGGAAATGTAAAATTAAGTGAAAATATATTTTTTGTTGTTTCCGGGGTTGACATTTATTCTCGGAATTGGTATAATCATAAATGGTATTCCTTGCAGCAGTCAGAATTGGGGATATTCAGTTTATGCTGTACAGTAATTCCGATCGGGAACAGAAGTCCTCATCGGAATACGCGTTTGCGTGCGGGTCTGAGGCTTTGCCCGGATAATGACCGTCAGAAACGGCTGTACTTGCTAAGGTAAGGTATGAAAAAAACAATGCTAAAAGTAAAGAATCATTTGATACTGCAAATTCTCGGTACCGTATTGTCTTTTATCGGGATGGGATTTTTATCCGTTATTTTTATGTGGAATATTACGTTGGATCACTTGGAGGAAATTGCCGATAATTCGGTAAGCTTAATACAGGACAGAATTGAGAGCGATTTATTCGCCGGTGAGATGTTGATTTCCAATGTGGGAAAAGCTTTGGAAACGGCAATGGAGGCAGGTGCGACTGCTGACGCAATAAACAGTCATCTGAAAAGTGTTTCAGATAACGTAAGACAGTACAGCGGAAATATCGGCAGTATGACAGGCTTTAGGGGAATCTATTTTTACTGTGAGGGTATGGACGGAAAACCTCTTCTTATGACCGGGAACAGACCGCAGGGAATTACAGAAATTACGGACAGCGACAATATTAAACAGTCTATTTGGTATGTTGAGGCTGTCGGGAAAAAAGGGGAAATTGCCGAGGTTAAACCTTATACGGATGTTCTCTATCCGGACAGATATATACTCACTTACTCTTTGTGTCTGTATGGGAAAGACGGGGAAATGCTTGGTGTTATCGGTCTGGATATTTTTATTGACAAATTTCAGGAATACGTTGCCCAGAGCAGTTCCGACAAGGGCGGCGTCGGAGTGCTGCTTACTCCGGATTTAGATATAATTATGCATGAAAGTTCTGATTTTGTCGGCAAGAATTTAGTGACTGACAACGATATAACAGTTGCTGCTTTT
This sequence comes from Oscillospiraceae bacterium, assembly GCA_031271475.1. Lineage (GTDB taxonomy): Bacteria > Bacillota > Clostridia > Oscillospirales > Ruminococcaceae > JAISVP01. The sequence continues at coordinate 6,205 of JAISVP010000102.1, forward strand.
GCTGAAAAGCTGTTAGGCAATGAAAATATCAGAAATATAGGCGATCTCAGTTATGTGAATTATAAGGGCGAGCCCTCGGTAATGTTTTTTCATAAACTAAGCAATAAATGGTGGTTTGGATTGGCACTTCCCAAAGGGCCGTATTCGGGGGTTCTGATAGAAATAAGCCTTATACTGTCTGTATTTGTATTGATATTTGCGGGCATAACGGTTTTTATCCTTCAGCGTACCAATGCCAAAAGGGAAAAATCCGACTTGGAAAGCAAACATAAAAGTATGTTTCTTGCCAATATGAGCCATGAAATCCGGACGCCTATGAATGTGATCATCGGCATAACGCAAATGCTGCTGCAAAATAAACAACTGCCTCCGGAATGTACGGACTCCGCAAGAAAAATTCACAATGCCTGTGACAGTCTGCTCAGGATTATTAATGATATTCTGGATATGTCAAAAATAGAAGCGGGGAAATTTGAACTGTTTCCCGCTGAGTACTACGTTCCGAGTATGATCAATGACGCAGTGCAGATGAATGTTATGAGAATAGGGGAAAAACCGATTGAGTTCGCTCTTGAGGTGGATAAAACATTGCCGTTAAAGCTCTTCGGTGACGAACTGCGTATTAAACAGATTCTTAATAATTTGCTATCCAATGCCATTAAGTATACCGATTACGGATATGTAAAGCTGAAAATTCGCCATTTTTATACCGAAAACGGGGACTTTATGCTGAATTTTACTGTCTCCGATACGGGAAGAGGAATTAAATCCGAGGATATAAAAAATCTGTTTTCAGAGTATTCGCGGGTGAACGCTTATGCCAACCGTACTACGGAAGGTACGGGACTGGGGTTAAACATTACTAAAATGCTTGCTGAAATGATGAACGGTACTGTGGAAGTGTACAGTGAATACGGCAAGGGAAGTAAGTTTACCGTGACAGTAATGCAGGATCAGGTTGCGGAAGAACCGGAAATCGAAGAACAGCGGGAAACATTCCGCACAAACACCGCCGCAGGTATAAGGCAACGCGATGAGATTACAGATGATTTTACAGATGAGCTTACAGATGAAAACGGTGCCAATAAAACGGTACCCAGCGGCAGTTCAGTGGACTCCGCAAAACATCTCCGTCGCGGTGCAAGTAAAGAAAAAACTCAGCCGAAATTCAAAAACAGCGTTTTGAAATCCAAGAACAGCGGTTTGGAATCCAAGAACAGCGGTTTAAAAATAGGAGAGGAAATTGCCGAAAGCTTACAGAATTTCACCTATACGGATTCGCGGTACGATGAAAAACCGATGAACCGCAGATCTATGCCTTACGGAAAAGTGCTTATCGTTGACGATGTGGAGACAAATCTTCAGGTAGCGGAAATGATGCTGTCTATGTATGAATTACAGATAGAAACCGTGTTAAGCGGGTTTGACGCAATAGAAAAAGTCAAAAGCGGCAAGGTCTATGACATCATTTTTATGGATCATATGATGCCGGAAATGGACGGTATTGAAACGACTAAAATACTGCGTCAGTCAGGGTACGGAGGTACAATCGTTTCATTAACTGCCAATGTTCTTACCGGAAATGACAGTATGTTTATGGAAAATGGCTTTGATGATTTCCTTCCGAAACCTATTGATATACGAAAACTTGACATTGTCGTCAATAAATTTATCAAAAACACAGATGATACTAACAGGCAGTAATTTTTAAAGCGGAGGGACGAACTATGAGGGAAGATTTTATGAACTTGATCGGCGGGCCGCACACAAATCCGGTAGAACTCCATGATATGCTGCTTAAAATGAATATAGTCGATATAGCCGACGTGTTTGAGGATCTGACTAAAGAGAAAACGATACAGGTGTTCAGACTCCTGCCTAAAAGTATTGCCGCCGATGTATTCTCCTATATTGTAACGGAAAAACAGCAGGTCATTGTCGAAGCATTAACCGATGCCGAAGTCGGGAATATTATAGGTGATCTGTTCGCTGACGATGCTGTTGACTTTATTGAGGAAATGCCCGCAAATGTCGTTACGCGCATACTCCGCAATGTGGATACGGAAACACGCAATGTAATCAATCAGCTGCTCCAATACCCCGAGGATTCCGCGGGCACTATAATGACTACCGAATATGTCTGTATACGCGAAGACTGTACCGTCAGAGAAGCCTTTGATATAATACGCATGAACGGTACCGACAAGGAAACCATATATACCTGTTATGTAATACGGCGTGACCGGATGCTGCTGGGAACTATTTCTGTACGGACGCTCCTGCTTGCGACTCCCCAGCAGCGGATTTCGGATATAATGGATCCGTATTTCGTATCCGCCCATACAACGGATGATCAGGAGAATATTGCCGAACTTTTCCGGAAATATGACTTGCTTTCACTGCCGATTACCGATACTGAAAACAGACTTGTGGGTATTGTTACGGTTGACGATATTGTGTCGGTTATTCAGGAAGAGAATACGGAGGACTTTGAGATAATGGCGGGTATCAGTCCTTCAGAGGAGCCGTACCTTAAAACCGGTGTGCTGAAACTTGTAAAGAACCGTATATTATGGCTGCTTTTCCTTATGCTCTCCGCAACGGTTACATCCGTTATTATAGCCGGATTTGAAAATACACTAAGTAAAATGGCTATTCTAATGGCATTTATACCGATGCTTATGAATACGGGAGGCAATGCGGGCTCACAGTCGTCGACTATGATTATCCGCGGTATAGCGCTGGGGGACATAAAAACACGTGATATACTGAAAATCTTATGGATTGAACTGCGGGTAGGTATTCTTTGCGGAATCGGACTGGGAATCGTTAATTTTGTTCGGGTCTATTTTATGAACGGAAGAAACGTACTGCTGTCTTTAGCGGTTACGGTCACGCTTCTGCTTACCGTAATTATTGCAAAATGTATCGGCTGTACATTGCCGATTATCGCAAAAAAGTTTAAAATCGACCCTGCTTTAATGGCATCTCCTCTTATCAGCACCATACTTGATGCCACTGTTCTTGTTGTATATCTCTGTATCGCCCAGTCTTTGCTGCCGGAGCTGAGGTAAAGACTTATGTAGTAATTTCGATGAGAACGGGCTAAGCCCGTTCTCATCGTCGCACGCATTTGCGTGCGAGGTCTGGGCTTTGCCCAGACCGTAGCCGTTGGAAACGGCTATAGCAATAATACTTGACAAAATAATTCAGAAATGGTATAATATGACTTGGAAGTCATTAAGAAGGAGAGAAATATATGAAAATCACCCTCAAGGACGGCAGTGTGCGGGAAGCCGAAAACGGTATACAGGCATCGGAAATTGTAAAAGGTATAGGAGCCGGACTATATAAAGCCGCTTGCTGTGTTAAGATAAACGGCAAAGTATGCGATTTAAGAACGGCGGTGAATGGCGACTGTAATTTTGAAGTTGTCACGTTTGAAAATGCCGATACGGTATCAGAAGAATCCGCGGGCAGAAAGACGTATTGGCATACCTGTGCGCATATACTTGCACAGGCTGTTAAACGGCTGTTCCCTGATGTAAAGCTTGCTATCGGACCTGCTATTGCGGATGGGTTTTACTATGATTTTGATATTGAAAAACCTTTTTCACAGGAAGATTTAAATGCTATTGAGTCTGAAATGAAAAAAATCGTTAAGGCTGATTACCCTATCGAACAGTTTACATTGCCGTATGATGAGGCATTGAAACTGCTTGAGAATGAACCGTATAAGATTGAACTGTGTCAGGAACACAGGGGAGAGCCGCTTTCTTTCTACAGACAGGGGGCAGATTCGGAAGAATCCGCAAACCTGACAGATTTATGTGCCGGTCCGCATTTGATGTCCACAGGGCAGGTTAAGTCTTTTAAACTGCTTAGCTGTACAGGTGCGTATTGGCGCGGAAGCGAAAAGAATAAAATGCTTTCAAGGATTTACGGAATTGCTTTTCCGAAAAAGGCTGACTTGGACTCACACATTGAACGGCTTGAACAGGCTAAATTGCGTGACCATAACAAACTGGGACGGGAACTGGAGTTTTTTACTACCGTTGACACTATCGGGCAGGGACTGCCTGTACTGCTTCCCAAAGGGGCAAAGGTAATACAAATTCTTCAGCGTTTTGTTGAAGATACAGAGGAAAAGCACGGATACCGTTTAACTAAAACCCCTCTTATGGCAAAATCTGATTTGTATAAAATTTCCGGACATTGGGATCATTACCGTGACGGTATGTTTGTTCTGGGCAATGAAGAAAAAGATGAGGAACTGTATGCTCTGCGTCCGATGACATGTCCGTTCCAGTATCAGGTGTTTCTTAACCGCGGAAGGTCTTACAGGGATTTGCCTATGCGGCTGAACGAAACGTCTACTCTTTTTCGTAATGAGGACAGCGGTGAAATGCACGGACTTATCCGGGTAAGACAGTTTACTATTTCTGAGGCTCACCAAATCTGTACCCCCGAACAGCTTGAGGATGAATTTAAACTTGCACTTGAACTGGCTAATTATATGCTTACATCTATCGGGCTTATTGAAGATGTTTCCTACCGTTTTTCGACTTGGGACGGCAATGACCGGGAGAAATATATCGGTACCGCTCAGCAGTGGGCGGAAGCGGAATCCGTAATGAAAAACATTCTCGACCGGCTTGGTTTGAATTACAGTACCGGAATAGGCGAGGCGGCATTTTACGGACCTAAGCTTGACATACAGATTAAAAATGTACACGGTAAAGAGGATACGCTTATTAC
>JAISVP010000120.1 GCA_031271475.1 Oscillospiraceae bacterium
TATTGTGTTCAATACTTTTGAGCAATGGGAGAAATACGGGAATAAACTGCCCCCCGGAGTACAGGCAGGACTGCGTATTAACCCCGAATATGCGGAAGTTGAAACAGATTTATACAACCCGTGCATACCCGGTTCAAGGCTTGGGATTACCGCGGACAAGTTCAAAGGCAAGGACTTAACGGGTATTAAAGGTCTGCATTTCCATACAATGTGCGAGCAGAATTCGGATGTACTGCGGCGGACGCTTGACGCGGTGGAAGAAAAATTCGGGAAATACATGCACAGAATGGAATGGGTAAACTTCGGCGGCGGACATCATATCACCAAAGACGGGTATGACATTGAACTGCTTATCCGGTGCATAGAACGCATACGGAACAAATATAATGTACAGGTCTACCTTGAACCGGGGGAAGCCGTTGCGCTGAACGCGGGGTATTTGGTATCGGAGGTGATAGACGTCCAGACTTGCGGGAATGTAATACTTGACGCGTCCGCGGCATGTCATATGCCGGACGTGCTTGAAATGCCGTACAGACCGCGGGTGCACGGAGCGGGCGAACCGGGGGAATACCCATACACATACCGGCTTGCGGGTAACACCTGTCTTGCGGGTGACATCATAGGTGAATATTCATTTAAAAAACCGCTTATACCGGGGAATAAGAGTGCTTTTGAAGATATGGCAATATACACCACCGTAAAGAACAATACTTTCAACGGAATGCCCCTGCCGCGTATAGCCGTGTTAAAATCTGACGGAAACCCGGAAGTTATTAAGGAATTCGGGTATAAGGATTTTTATTCACGGCTTTGATAAGGAACACAAACATGGAAGAGAAAAAAGAAGAATACTGGGATCAGTTGGTTGAGACAAGATTTGCCTATGAGTTTATATCGATTTATCATGAATTTTATAATTCACGTTTAGGACGTGGCAAGAGAATTAAAGTTTTTCTTACAGCACTGTCAATAGTATTAGGTTGTGCAAGTATAGTCACTTCGGTGGTATTTGGTAAATTTGAATTCCTGTGGGGATTAGTTCCGACAGCATCGCCAATAATAATAGGCATAATAAATGCAACAAAGCCTAATTTATCCCGTAATGTCAGAAGAGTAGATACTTTATACTACTACATACAGGATTTACAGATTTTGTATACGGATATTATGCATGATTGGTATAAAATAGATGACGGTAAGATTACTGACGAAAATGTGATTGGCGACCTCACGCATAGTTACAGGAAAAAGCTTATCAAGTGTAAAAAAGAATATTTGCTAAAAGCCGACCTAATAGCAAGCGATACAATAAAACTGTTAGCTAACTATAACACACTGCTCTATTTTACAGCAAATTTCGGAGATGGTATTTTCCTTCGAAATCATAGTGACTTACTCAGTAACTTACACAGTGACTTCTCAGGTAGTAAACTGCCTTTCATTACTCGATTCCCACGTCCTGATTATAGAGGAGGAGACATCCGTTATAGTTGGTATATTATCGAAGCATTAGAAGGAGAGTTACGATTAGGCGAGTGGGTTTGGAAATATATGGATTTGGCTAATGGCGGTCCTTGGTATGCTACCAAACGCGAACCACGGCGCAAACTTTTAAGTATTAACAATGAATTTGAAATGTATGAATGGCGCTATTGGCTTTTTATGAAGAGATACATATGTACTCTATTATATGGAAAGGGGCGCAGAGCACTATACGTTGGAATAATTAAATACAAAATTTTAGAATATAGGTTATGAAAGGAAAACAAAATGTATAAAGCAAATGACAAAAGGTATGAAAAAATGATTTACAACAGGTGCGGGAAGTCGGGGTTGAAGCTCCCGGCAATATCCCTTGGACTGTGGCACAATTTCGGGAGCAATGACGTGTACGGGTCAATGGAAGAAATCTGCACATTTGCGTTTGACAGCGGCATAACGCATTTCGACTTAGCGAACAATTACGGGCCCATTCCGGGCATGGCGGAACTCAACTTCGGAAGAATACTTGACAGTGCGTTAAAGCCGTACCGGGATGAACTGTGCATATCGACAAAAGCGGGGTATGAGATGTGGGACGGCCCTTACGGATGCAAAAACGGCTCAAGGAAGTATTTGACAGCCAGCCTTGACCAGAGCCTTAAACGCATGGGGTTAGAATACGTAGACATTTTTTACCATCATGTATATGACCCCGAAACCCCGCTTGAAGAAACGGCTTTGGCGCTGGACAGTGCGGTAAGACAAGGCAAGGCGTTATATGCCGGAATTTCCAACTACAGCACATCCGCGGCAAAAGAGATTGCGGCAATTTTCAGGGAGCTTAAAACCCCGTTTATAATCAATCAGGTTGAGTATTCAATGCTTAACCGCTGGATTGAGGATGACGGACTAAAAGAATTCGCACAGGAAGCCGGATTCGGACTTATTGCGTTCTCGCCGTTAAGACAAGGCTTGCTGACGGATAAATATATCAAGGAAATTCCGGAGAATTCCCGTGTCGGAAAAGGCAATACATGGGTCGGGGAAGAGATTAACGAACAGCTCAGAGCAAAACTCTCACGCCTGAGCGAATTAGCGGAAACCCGCAGTCAGACTTTGGCGCAAATGGCGCTGTCATGGATTTTGCGTGACGGGAAAGTGACGTCATTTATAGTGGGAGCAAGCCGTAAACAGCAGCTTGAGGACAATATAGAAGCAATCCGTAACAGCAGTTTTTCCCCGCAGGAACTAAGCGAAATTGACAGCATACTGGCAAAATAATAACGAAAAAGGAGGCAGATGACACAGGTGGAAAAAAAATACGAACCCAAAAACACGGAGGATAAAATATATAAACTCTGGACAGACAAAGACTGTTTTAAGGCGGTTGCGGACAAGACCAAAAAGCCGTATACAATTGTAATTCCTCCGCCGAATGTTACCGGACAGCTTCATATGGGACACGCCCTTGACGAAACCGTTCAGGACATACTGATAAGATATAAGAGGATGTGCGGATACAGTGCATTATGGCTGCCGGGAACTGACCATGCGGCTATCGCAACCGAAGCGCGGATTGTACAGACAATGAAAGAAGAAGGCGTTACAAAGGAAGACTTAGGGCGTGACGGCTTTATGGAACGTGCATGGGCATGGAAAGAGAAATACGGCGGACGGATTATTGAGCAGTTAAAAAAGCTCGGCTCGTCCTGCGACTGGTCAAGAGAACGCTTTACAATGGATGAAATGTGCAGTAAAGCCGTTAAGGAAGTGTTTGTAAACCTGTATGAAAAAGGACTGATTTACAAAGGTACGCGAATTATCAACTGGTGTCCGGAATGTCTTACGTCCATATCGGATGCGGAAGTTGAATACGAAGAACGCGCCGGGAATTTATGGCATATAGCATATAAGCTCACAGACAGTGAAGAATCGCTTGTTTTAGCGACAACACGTCCGGAAACAATGCTTGGGGATACGGCGGTTGCGGTCAACCCGAATGACGAACGGTACAAAAAGTATATAGGAAAAACCGTTACCGTACCGATTGTAAACAGGGAAATACCGGTTATTGCGGATGATTATGTGGAACCGGATTTCGGCACGGGAGTAGTAAAGATTACGCCCGCACATGACCCGAACGATTTTGAAGTCGGACTAAGACATAACTTACCGCTTATAAACGTAATGACTGACGACGCAAAAATTGCCGAAGGATACGGGGCGTATTCGGGAAAAGACAGATATGCCGCAAGGAAAGCAATAATCAGCGACTTAGGGGACGCGCTTGTAAAGACGCAAACGCATACTCACAATGTAGGCACCTGTTACAGATGTTCACAGACAGTGGAACCAAAAGCGTCCGAACAGTGGTTTGTGAAAATGGAAGGACTTGCAAAACCCGCCATAGAAGCAGTAAAGACAGGAAAAACCGTATTTATTCCCGAACGCTTTAACAAAATCTATTTCCATTGGCTTGAAAATATCAAAGACTGGTGTA
>JAISVP010000136.1 GCA_031271475.1 Oscillospiraceae bacterium
CGAAAAAATTTAAAACCGTATTTGCAGGCAGAGAACTGACTGTTGAAGTCGGCAGAACCTGTGAACTGTCAAACGGGTCGTGTTGGGTATATTACGGTGATACGGTGGTTATGGGGAATGTTACCGCAAGTGAAAAACCAAGAGAAGGTGTTGACTTTTTCCCGCTGTCTGTGGATTATGAGGAAAGACTGTATGCGGTAGGAAGAATTCCGGGTTCGTTTATGAAACGTGAAGGGAAGCCTTCCGAGAAAGCTATCCTTACCTCAAGGGTTGTTGACCGTCCTATACGTCCGCTTTTCCCTAAGGATATGCGTAACGATGTGGCTGTTGTTATGACCGTGCTGGCGGTTGATCAGGATAATTCACCTGAAATTGTCGGTATGATTGCCGCATCAATCGCTATTGCCGTGTCCGATATTCCGTGGAACGGTCCGATCGGAGGTATAAGCGTTGGGCTTGTTGACGGTGAGATTGTCCTTAATCCGACATCCGAACAAAGGAAAAACAATGACTTAAATCTTACCCTTGCGGCTACTGCCGACAAAGTCGTTATGATTGAAGCCGGGGCAAATGAAGTTGATGATGACACTATGCTTAAAGCCATTATGGAAGGGCATAATGAAATAAAGAAACTTGTGAAGTTTATAGACGGTATACAGAAAGAAACCGGAAAGCTTAAGTTTGAGTTCCCGTCTATGGACGTTGACCCCGAACTTTACGCAAGCATCAAGGAATTCGCAATAGAAGATGTCCGTTATGCACTTGATACCAATGACAAAAATATTCGTGAAGAGCGTATGCTACCCGTCAAAACCGCCATACATGAAAAGTTTGACGGCGAGAACGGCGAAAATTCCGTTATAGTTGACGAATGTATTTATAATTTGCAAAAGTATATCGTACGCCGTTGGTTACTTGACGATGGTAAACGCGTGGACGGCAGAAAACTGGATGAGATTCGTCCGCTTGCCGCTGAGGTTGGTGTGCTGCCGCGTGTTCACGGATCCGGACTTTTCACAAGAGGACAGACGCAGGCTCTTACGGTTGCCACATTGGGACCGGTGAGCGATTCACAGCGCATTGACGGCATTGACGAGGAAACTGACAAAAGATATATGCACCATTATAATTTCCCCTCCTATTCCGTAGGCGAAACAAAACCGAGCAGAGGACCGGGCAGACGTGAAATCGGGCACGGAGCACTTGCTGAAAGAGCTTTGGAGCCTGTTTTACCCAGTATTGAACAGTTCCCTTATGCCATTCGTCTTGTTTCTGAAATTTTATCCTCTAACGGGTCTACTTCACAGGCATCAATATGCGGCTCAACTCTGGCATTAATGGATGCGGGCGTTCCGATTAAAGCACCTGTTGCCGGTATTTCATGCGGTTTAATCACCGAGGGTGACAGATGGATGACAATGGTTGACATTCAGGGAGTCGAAGACTTTTTCGGCGATATGGACTTCAAAGTCGGCGGAACTCATAAAGGAATTACCGCTATTCAGGTGGATATTAAAACTGACGGTTTGTCATATGAAGTCATTAAGGAAGCCTTTGAGAAAACCCGCAAAGCAAGAATACACATTCTTGATGAAGTTATGCTTAAAGCAATAGACAAGCCTAGATCTGAAGTCGGCACTTATGCCCCGAAAATGCTGCAAACCAAAATCGAAGTGGATAAAATTCGTGATGTTATCGGACAGGGCGGTAAGGTTATACAGAAGATCTCCGCTGACTGTGAAGTTAAGATTGACGTCAACGATGACGGCAGTATTTTTATCTCCGGTGTTGACATTGATAAAGCCAATAAGGCATTGCAGATTATTAATACTATTGTAAATGACCCGGAAGTAGGTGCAATTTACAAAGGTAAAGTTGTCCGCATTATGAATTTCGGTGCGTTTGTTGAACTTGCTCCCGGAAAAGACGGTCTTGTTCATATATCCAAACTGGAAAAAACACGGGTCGAAAAAGTTGAAGATGTTGTTAATGTCGGGGATGAGATTGCCGTTAAAGTTATGGAAATTGACTCGCAGGGCAGGATTAATCTCTCACGCAAGGATGCAATTGCGGAGTTGGAAGCTAACAACAGACTTTAATGCGTATTTAAACAGATAAAAACGGAAACAGGTTTAAAAGATGTTTGAGCAGTTAAAAGGCATTTTCGTATATAATCAGATGTTAATTTCACAGGTGCGTAAAGATTTAAGGGCACGTTACCGCGGCTCTGTATTGGGTTTTTTGTGGTCATTTGTAAACCCGCTGATGCAGTTGGTAGTCTATACCTTCGTCTTTTCGCGTCTGATGAAAACTGAAGGCAATTATTTAATGTATGTATTTACGGCACTTTTGCCATGGAATTTTTTTGCGTCATCATTACAGAATGCAACCACCTGCATTGTCCAGAATGCGGGTCTTATTAAAAAAATTTATTTCCCGCGTATTGTTTTACCGATTTCGGCAGTTACAACGAATCTTATGAACTTTATTTTCGGACTTGCAGTTCTTTTCCCGGCATTGCTTATTACGGGTGAAAAGCTGACAGTTTTTGTGTTCCTGTTGCCAATGGTAATAATCTCCCATTATATTTTCACTGTCGGTCTGTCTTTAATACTGTCAGCACTGTATGTGTATTTCAGGGATTTGGAGCATATCGTAAATATTGCAGTAACGATGTGGTTTTATCTTACGCCCGTCTTGTACGACATAAAAATGTTTGAAGGAGCTGCACTTACCGCGCTTAAATTCAACCCCATGCTGCATTTTGCTGCCGCATACAGGGACGTGCTGTTATACGGGAAATTGCCTAATATGCGGATGTTTTGTGTTGTTTCTGTTCTCGCCGTGCTTGCATTCATTATAGGTGCGGCTCTGTTTTCAAAGCTGCAAAAAGATTTTGCGGAACAATTGTAGGGAGGAGTTTATGGACTTCAATGTAATTTTGAATGCGGGTTGTATGACTTCTGCGGAACTTATGCGTGCGGTTACCGAAGGTTCGGCGGCACGAAAATATGACGATAAGGAACTTAAGGCAATCGCACTTTCCGCCGCCCGGCTGCGTGAAAGGTATGAGGAAGTCCCGGATCCGTTAACTGATGCTTTCAAGATGATGAACAGTTCGGCTACCGTTGAATGCTGGTGGAGATTTCCCGCAGGCGGTTCGTTAATAACACGGCTGCGTATTTTGCGTTATAAAATCATCCGCAAATTTATATTTTTCTATTTTAAACAGGTTTTTGATATGCAGAACTGTTATAATGCCGCTGTTTTGGCGGCAATGTCCGAATCAATACAAAAAATCCATTTTCTTGAGCACCAGAACATAGCGTTAAAAAAACGGCTTGATATATTAGAAAGAAATCAATAGATATGCGTATAATTCAGCTTTTACCCACACTTTTACCCGGCGATGCGGTGAGCAACAATGTCCTTGCTATTGCGGATGTTCTTACACAGCACGGGTTTGAAAACGATATTGTCACCTGCAATGATATAAAAAGAAATCCGCAGATAACCGAAAAAGTACAGCAGATAATGCCGGGGGAATACTTACGGCAGACTGATGCTGATGTTTTTATATACCATATGGCAATCGGTTCGGAATTGACAGACTTTGTTATTGATGCGGATGTGAAAAAGAAAATTATGATTTACCATAACATTACACCGGCGGAATTCTATAAAAATCTTCCGCTATTGTCTGCTGACTGCATAAACGGACGTAAACAGCTTCAGAAACTTGCCGAGCATATAGATTTCGGTATAGGTGTCAGTGAATATAACAAGTCCGAATTGGATGCACTGTCTTATAAAAAAACTGCCTCCATCCCCCTTATAATGGACTTAGAAGACTACACAAACACAAAGCCGTCCCGTACTGTCATGGACAAATATACCGATGACGGATTTGTAAATATTCTCTTTGTAGGCAGAATTGCCCCAAACAAAAAGCATGAAGATGTGATTGCATCTTTTCATGTCTATAACAGATATATTAATCCTAAAAGCCGTCTGTTTCTTGTAGGGTCTTATAATAGTACGGAAAATTATCACTACACCCTAAAAAAACTTGTTGACAGCAACGGGATTAAAAATGTAATCTTTACCGGACACATTCCCTTTAATGAAATCATTGCATACTACCGTGTTTCGCATTTGTTTCTGTGTGAGAGTGAACATGAAGGGTTTTGCGTGCCCCTTGTAGAGGCTATGCTGTTTGACTTGCCGATTTTGGCATATCATTCTACTGCAATACCGTATACTCTCGGAAACAGCGGGATAATGTTTACTGAAAAGAACCACAAGCTTATTGCCGAACTAATTAACGCTGTTCTCACAAACGAAACACTGAAGAATGAAATTGTTGCCGGGCAGAGACGAAGATTGGAAGACTTTAGCAGGGAGAAAATTGGGCGGCAGTTTATGGAACTGTTTGAGGAAATTATAAAATGAAGATTTTCCAGCTTGTACCCTCACTTGTGCACGGGGATGCCGTTAGCAATCATGTTCTGGCAATTGCTGCGGTACTAAATGAACGCGGGTATATTAACGGTATCGTAATTCCCGGAATTATTAAAAAAAACAGTGTTAAAATCCCGAAACCTTCCGGCACCGGGAGAAAACACTTGACTAAAACAGGTGTTTTTTGTTTAAAGAAATTCAAACCGCAAAAAGACGATGTGCTCATCTATCATATGGCAATCGGTTCTGAACTGACAGAGTTTGTTATCAGTGCGGATGTACGAAAAAAAATTATGATTTACCATAATATTACGCCGGAACACTTTTTTCAAAATATGCCTGAACTGTATGCACGCTGCAAAGAAGGTCGTCAGCAACTCGAACGGCTTGTGGAACATATCGATTTTTCTATATGTGACAGTGAGTATAACGAAATGGAATTACTTTCTTTTTTCAAGAAGTGAGTACAAGTTTCTTTTCTCTTTGAGCGCTTACTTTTTAAGAAAAAGTAAGCAGTCACGGCAACAGCCTTTACTTTAAAAAAGGACATAAAGGAGTTTGTCAGGATTTAGAGCGGCGAGGAAACCGAAAAATCTGCAATGAATGTTTCTAAGGCAGAGTGAATGCTCTGAAAACACACAGGCGGCATTTGTGTCCGATATTACGTTCTGTGCCAAACCTATCCGAGGTTTTAGGAAGTAATACTGCTCATTTTGCTTGTAGGTAAATGCGGCGTAGAGTACTTTTAAGCCCAGTTCTTTCTTGACTTTCAGCAGATTGTTATTAACATTTTCTGTTACCTCCAAAATAATTTTTAGGTTTACTTGACTTTGTTTTGTAAGTATGGTATAATGTCGGTAAGGATTTGGTTTATACTATATTCCGTAACGTACTGGGGAAAGTTGCGTTACTTTTGGTCGGGGAACGTGACTGCTCATTTGTTGTTTTAAGGTCTTTCAAGATTAATTCTATGATATAATCCTTAACCGTTTTGCCTTCAGTGGTAACTTTGATTTTAATTTTTGAAAGCATTGACATTTAGATAGATGTTACAATATCACCAAGGAGTGATATTATGGGAATCATAAAATACAAGAATTGCGGCTGTGAAAAAAGCGACATCAACGGTGTAAATGCAAACAGTACGGGTATAATTTTGTACTCGGCGACAAGCGTGCAAGCGCGAAATTGCGTCACTTAAAGCCTTGGTTGTGCTGTTTTATTCGCTTGGAAAAGACTCTTACAATATGCTTGGTAAAATTTTCAAAGAGCTATATGTTACAAATTTACCGCTGGGTCATCAAAGCCGTTGACCGCCGTACACGGCGAACTGTACATGGGTGCTCGGCAGTCGTGATACTGCAACTTTCAGACGGCTTTATGATAAAGTCAAACATCTAATAAAACTGCACTTTTTACACCGATAACTGGGATGCTTTTGCTAAGGCTTTGCCAAAAAACATACATAAAATCGGCAAACAGCACACTGTCACGATAGAGCGCGATAATAGAAATATACCCGCCATCATTTGGGAAGATTTACAAAAAACAAAAGTGGTTTCAAAAACTGCGGAAATGGTTGATCTTTCCGTGAAACTTTGGTGTATCTTAACTGCACCGTATGTTTTTAAGGCTGTTCAAGATGTTGTGTTGTCTATCTTTGTGTTAAAAATCTCACTTTATTAAGTTATGCATAAGTAATGACGGAATGGAGTTTAAATATATTCTGCCGTTGCTATGAATATTTCTGTAGGGACCCATAGTGAATGTCTTAATTTAGCATATGAACTTAGAAGAGAGGATTATGAAATATGAACGACAGTTATTATACACCGGAGGGTGAAAAATCATACAGTGAATTTAGCGGTCAGGAATATGCCGGCGGAAATGGAAACGAGGAATACATAAAGCTTTACATACCGGTTAAAATCAAAATTTTTCTTGCGGTATTAGCGGCATTATTTGCATTTTCAGTAATAACTTTTCCGTCAGTTTTGTCGAATTTTAGAAATTACAGGCAAGCCGATGAGCATTTAAAAGCAAAAGAATACAGCCTTGCTTATGATAAATATATTACTGTTTTAGAAAAATACAGGGGAAGCCCGGATTTTATCCTCAAAACTGCCGATGCCGCCATGGGAGCGCAGCTGTTCTGGGAAGCTTATGACGCAATCAATACACATCTTAGTGGGCGGGATTTGAGTGAATCAGAATATTCCCGGGCAATGGAAATCTTAGATTTTACGGATAAATATCTTACAACTTATGAAAAAATTGATGAAATATTCACTGAACTCGGTGAAACTTCTTCCGCTGACGATCCCGTAAAAAACAATAATGAGATTTTGGGAAAACTTGAACCCCTGCTTAAAGATGATGATATGGATAAATCTTACATATACTTTATAATGGGGCTTTTGTCTTCCCAAACATCGGAAAAATCAATCAATTATTTCGATCTTGCAACGCAGCAGGATAAATATTCCACATATCCGTATTCTTACCGTGCAACAGCTTTACGGCGCATGGGGAAAATTGACGAAGCGAAAGAACTTTATGAATATGCGCTTACAAAAAATGCCTGTGACGCACTTTCTATGCGAGGTTTTGCGATTGTTCTGATGCTTGACGGGAAAAATGAAGAAGCTCTGAAAACTGCTCGCTATGCATACGAGTTAGACCCTTACGGAGAGTATGTGGCTGATACATTAATCGTTGTTTTATGTGAAAACGGCTTGCGTAATGAAGCGGAGGAACTGCTTGAAAGAATAACGGATGAAGGGTTCGAAATGGAAGAATCATTAAAAGAATTTCTTGACAGCAATGGTGCTATAAGCATAAGAGATTATTATATAGGAGAATAAAATATGATTATTCCGGGCTTTTTAATTGCTATTATAACCTTTCCGGGTGTAATTGTGCATGAACTTGCACACCAAATATTCTGCCGCATAAGGCGGGTACCTGTTTACGAAGTTAAGTATTTCCAATTTGCAAATCCATGCGGATACGTTGTTCATGAACCCAGTGACAATCCTCTTACCACGTTCATCATCGCAATCGGACCGTTTATAGTAAACACGCTTTTAGGGGCGTTAATTCTTATGCCCGTATCAATAGAAATAATGGAATTCGGCGGAATGAGATTTGAGTTAATCAGCGACGTACTGTTTATTCCAAAACTTATTTGCTTCTGGCTTGGAATATCTATCGTCATGCACGCATTCCCAAGCACAGGCGACGCCAAGGTGCTTATTACAAATATAATGAAAAACAGTGATGTTAATATTTTCATAAAAATCCTTGTTGCGCCGTTTATCGGTCTGATATATCTTGGCGCTGTAGGTTCAATAATATGGTTGGATTTGGGATATGCAATCGGAATTGCTGTCTTGATGCCCCAATTAATCGCACTCTTTTTGTAATTTGCAACTCCAATCTGTAAAGGTAATGTAAAACAATGCAAAAATTTCTTGTTTTACAGTCTTAAGACAAGGAATTTTAATGAAATATGCGGCTAAAAGGCGAAAAAACATTGGGAGCTATTATTTTACAGTTTCTCATTTAGGGTCTAAAACATCTTCAGACAATCATTAGCAGTAAACTAAATCGGTAAAAATAAAAATTAAGTGAAAGGAGAATCATTATAAATGAGAACCAAGCGCATAAGTGTAATATCTTGGGGTGGAATAGCGGTATCTGTTATTGCAGTAATATTCACCGTATTGTCACTTTTCCTTTTTTCGAGGCTGAATAACCGAATAACCTCGCTTTACAATGATACATACCAGGTGAACGGAGAAGTGCGGGCATTTGCCGCCCGTTTGAATGAAATCGACTTGGCTCTTCCTACTATTCTGGAGAATGACAACACTAACCGGACTGAACATATATTCAATATACTTGATGAGCGGTACTCATATCAGGACAGCTCATATGAAATAATAAAAGAACATTATCTGGGAGATCAGCAGGATATTGAGGATTTCAGAACCGCCATGATTAAAATGCGTGAACACCGGAAAACTGCTGTAATTGAGCTTGCCGAAGAGCATGACATTTCAGAAATAATGCATTACTACGATGAAAATGTTATGATATACAGCAATGCAATACATGAAATACTGCGAAGAATTGAAAACGGTACCAATGCCCGTGCCGAAGCAATTGTTGAGAGTGCACATGTTACTTGGAACACAGCTCCTA
>JAISVP010000171.1 GCA_031271475.1 Oscillospiraceae bacterium
GGGAATACCTACCCTTGCGTACAGCAGTCTTAAATAGTCATCAATTTCAGTGACTGTCCCAACAGTTGAGCGGGGATTCCTCGAAGTAGTTTTCTGATCTATGGAAATTGCGGGGGAAAGCCCCTCTATACTGTCAACATCCGGTTTTTCCATCTGCCCCAAAAACTGCCTTGCATATGAGGACAAACTTTCCACATAACGTCTTTGTCCGTCCGCATAAATGGTATCAAATGCCAAAGAAGACTTGCCGGATCCGGACAGCCCCGTCATAACAATTAACCTGTCACGCGGCAGTTCAAGATCCACATTTTTCAAATTATGCTCCCTTGCGCCGCGGATTATTATTTTGTCCGTCAATAATTCCACCCCCGTTTTTCACTGTGTACCGAATCAGAACAATTCATTATACCATACATCTCCGCTTTTGTCAACAAGTTCCGCTTTGCCATTATGTTCCATTAGAAATCGTCTCAGAGCTTGGATGGCTTCGCCCGTTCGGGGCCGAAATTACTGTATAAATTTTTCCTACCCTGTCAGATTACAGCCGTTTCTAACGGCTGCGGTCTCGGCTTTGCCCAGACCTCGCACGCAAATGCGTGAATCGGTGAGCACTTCGCCTAGCCTGTTCCCGATCGGAATTACTGTATTAAAGGGGCGATTTACCGTCATACAGAGCATACTGTCTGCGGAATTCCAAGGGGGATATATTATGCATTATTACGTTTGCTCCGGCTTTAAGACCGCGTTCCCGGCCGTTTTCCGCAACCGTTCCAAGTGCGGTAGTAGCGGGGATCAATGCTTTCGGGAACATAATTCTAAGCAGTGCAAGAACACGCAAACTTAAATCCAGACTGCCGCTTTTGTGCATACACAGCGGCGTATCTTTTTGTGTAATATACGGCCCGACCCCAATCATATCGGGCTTCAGTTCCTGCAAAAACCTGAAATCCCGGACAATATGTTCAGCAGTCTGAAACGGCGCGCCGATCATGAATCCGGAACCAACCCCAAAACCGATACTTTTTAAGTCCCGCAAGCATTGCCGGCGGTGTTCAAAGGACATGGATTTCGGGTGAAGGAGTGAGTAAAGTCCGGCATCCGCAGTTTCATGCCTTAATAAAAATCTGTCCGCCCCGGCGTTTTTATATGCAAGGTAGGATTCGTAAGACTTTTCACCGATAGAAAGTGTAACAATACAGCCCGGACAGCTTTCCTTAATTGACGCAATAATTTCACAAATACGGCTGTCCGTAAAACAGGAGTCCTCACCGCCTTGCAGGACAAAGGTGCGTAAACCGGATGCATATCCTTTTTTACAGCATTCTGTAATAATATCCTTAGTTAAACGGTAACGCTCTATATGTGCGTTATCCTTGCGTATTCCGCAGTAATAGCAATTGTTTTTGCAGTAATTAGTGATTTCAACAAGTCCGCGCAGCTGTACTTCCGTACCGAAATTTTTTCGGCGGACTGCATCCGCAAATGCAAAAAGTTCGTCTTGGTTTTCACGGTCTTCAATAAGTCTTTTTAATTCACTGTCAGTCACTTCTTCCGCTCTCCTGTTTGTGTGCAATTGATTCTTTTCGGACTGCCGCCCAAACCCTGCTTTCTTTTTGAAACCTGCCAATAAAAGTCAAACGCCAACCATGCTTAACCCGATTTTGTGCTTGGATTTTTCAACATTTGTAATCCATACGGTTACATTGTCGCCGACACTGACAATTTCCGCGGGATGTTTTATAAAGCGTTTAGCCATTTTTGAGATATGCACCAATCCGTCCTGCTTTACACCGATGTCAATAAATGCTCCGAAGTCAGTAACATTACGAACGGTTCCGGTTAATTCCATGCCGACTTCCAAATCGTCAAAATCACGCACATCACGGTTAAAAACAACTGCCGGTGCGTCATCGCGGGGATCTCTTGCAGGCTTCTTTATTTCCGCAACAATGTCAATCAGAGTAGGCAGACCTATTTCCAATTCCTCAGAAAAAAGTTTCAGCGTACCGGATGACCCATCCGGCGCATACTCTGTAAGCCTGTCGTCTATGTCCGGAACACCGCCGTTTACAAGAGTTACCCCAAGCTTAGTGAGCAAACCCTTTGCGGCTTTATAACTTTCCGGATGTACAGATGTTGAATCCAGCGGTTCCTTTCCGTCCGCAATCCTTAAGAATCCCGCACATTGCTCAAAAGCTTTTGCTCCGAGTTTAGGAACTTTTTTCAACTGTTTCCGTTCAGTGAATCCGCCGTTTTCCTCACGGTATGCCACAATATTTTTAGCAATTGAACTGTTTATCCCGGATACATATCCCAAAAGAGATGCGCTTGCCGTATTTAAATCAACTCCGACACGGTTAACAACATTTTCCACAACAGCGGCAAGCTCCCTGTTAAGGGATGTTTGGTTTAAGTCATGCTGATACTGCCCGACCCCTATACTGCGGGGCGGGATTTTTACAAGTTCCGCAAGAGGGTCCTGCAGCCGTCTTCCCAATGACATTGCCCCCCGTGTGGTAACATCCAAGTCGGGATATTCCGAACTTGCCAGTTCGGAAGCCGAATACACGGACGCACCCGCCTCATTGACAATTGTATATTTTATATCAGGGTTATTGGTTTTAATGAAGTCCGCAACGACCTCCTCAGTTTCGCGGCTTGCCGTACCGTTTCCGATTACAATTACATTTATGTTATGTTTGGCAATCATAGTTTTAAGCACTCGCTGTGTACCGGATACGTCTTTTCGCGGAGGCGTCGGGTAAACCGTGGTAAAGTCAAGCAATTTTCCGTTTTCATCCAAAACAGCAATTTTACATCCGGTACGGTACCCCGGGTCAACGGCAATAACACGGGCATTGTTAACAGGGGGAGTCATTAACAGTCCTTCTAAATTCTGTGCAAACACACCGATTGCGGCAGTTTCGGCACGCTGTGTAAGCTCAGTGCGTATTTCACGTTCCAAAGACGGAGCAATTAACCGTTTATAGGAGTCAGCGGAAGTCTTAGTAAGCAAATCGGTAAAGATTGAATTACCCTTATTTACACGTTTATTAAGCCAACTGTAAACTCTTTCTTCTGTTTCCGGAGTCGGACCTGCTTTGACTTTGAGTATTTTTTCATTCTCACCGCGGTTAACAGCCAATATGCGATGGTTCGGAATTCTTGAAACAGATTCACTGAAATCATAGTAATTTTCATACTTTTTATAAGCCTCGGCCTTTTCCCCTGTTTCCGATTCCGCCGGAATTTCCAGTGCGGACACGTTCAGCAATCCCTGTTTATGGAATACGTCACGTATAGCGGCAGTTATATCCGCATCATCAGAGATATTTTCCGCAATAATATCACAGGCTCCCTGCAATGCCGATTCCGCATCCGGGACACCCAATTCCTCGCTGATATAATCTTTTGCAAAGTCTTCCGGAAAACCTGTTCGGATTTCCTGCTTAACGATTAAATCGGCAAGCGGCTGGAGTCCGCGTTCACGTGCCTTAGACGCCCGTGTAGCACGTTTTTGCTTGTACGGTTTGTACAAATCTTCCACACGCTGCAAGACTTCCGCCTTACGGATTTGCGCTTCCAGCTCATCAGTCAGCTTGCCCTGTTCGTCAATAAGACGTATAACTTCTTCTTTTCGGTTTTCTAAATTACGCAGATAAGTCAGCCGCTCGTCAAGCTTACGCAGCGTAACATCATCCATGCCTCCTGTGGCTTCCTTACGGTAACGCGCTATAAACGGAATTGTATTGCCGTCGTCAATCAAGGCAATAACCGCCTCTATCTGGCTGTTTGTCAGCGAAAATTCATTTGACAGTACCTCTAAAATTTGCATTGATAGTAACCTCGCTTTTTCTATTTTCGAATAACAGGATCTATATTTTAACCGGATAAAGCCCCCGGTTAAGCTACATTCTGTTACCGCAATTAGGACAAAAACTGCCGGTACTCAAAGACCCGCAAGAACACTTTCTCTGGTTGGCAAGCGGCGGAGCAGGACATTTATGCCCGCAGTTCTGACAGAAATTCCCGGAATTCTGGCATCCGCATCCGCATCTCCAAGTAATTAAATTAGGTACCGTCTGCGTCATGTTCGGTTCGGGAATCTGTGCGGATCCCGGCATAAAATCAGGCACCGTCCGCGTCATATTCGGTTCGGGAATCTGTGCGGGTCCCGGCATAAAATTAGGTGTAACAGGATTTTGCAAAGGAACCGGAGCCGGTGCCGGAGGTACATGCATCTGCATCGGTACAGGTCCCGGAACCGGCATATAGGAAGTCGGTGCAGGCATTTGATTATAGCCTTGATGATATTGGGGATTCGGGTTAGAATACCGGTTTCCAACAGGCGGGGAAAAAACATTTTCGGAAAAGTTCTTTTCCTGGTCTAACAGACCGCTTTTTTTCATGGCTATAAGTTTTTTACTTTCACTGTCATATTCCAGACTGTAAATAACTGTGTTTTCTTCAAAGATACCGTAAGTTTTCCAGCGGCTGCCCAACAGAAGTTTCATATACTTGTTAAGCTGCCCGTGGAACTGCTTTATACGGTCATTTTCCAAGTCGAAAATCCCGCTGGGAATTTCAGCCCCGTCTTCGGACAGTCCCGTAAACACAGATGACATTGCCGCCTTAATTTCGGATTTAAATTCATCCGGTACGCTCAGCGGTTCATCATTTTCAATATATATGCTTCCGTTAAGCGCAACAAACATTTCAGCCGTATAATAACTGTCATAATAGCTCATTTCAAGAGCAAAAGGGATTTTAGTCATAATTTCCTCCCAGCATTATTTTATGAAACATCTTCTTTCCTTTTTTTAAAATCATACCCTCAGCGGGCTTTATTTTCAGGTTGACATCAGAAATTTTTTCATCGCCGGCAGAAATTCCGCCTTGGTCTATTAAACGTCTTGCTTCCTTTTTAGACGGTGCAAGCGCAGTTT
>JAISVP010000060.1 GCA_031271475.1 Oscillospiraceae bacterium
GTTAATTTCTTTTATAACATCCGCATAGACCGCGCAGTACCAGCAACCGCCGGAACTCGTAACCGGGATAACGGTAAAGGCAGGCTGCGTCTTAAAAGTAGCCTTCATAGTTAAATGGATATAACGGATCCCTCCTAAGGATCAGTTACAGGTTCGATTCCTGTTGAGGGTGCCATTAGGATGCCGCTGTGGTGGAATAGGCAGACACAAGGGACTTAAAATCCCTCGGAGTAAAATCCGTGCCGGTTCAAGTCCGGCCAGCGGCACCACTTACTTGCTTTCTAAAAAAGAAAGTAAGCAAAGAAAAACCTACTTTCTTTTTGAAAAAAGAAAGTAGGCAAAGAAAAACTGATTTGGTACTCACTTTAGATTGCGGTCAAAAAGAAAAACTTACTTTCTTTTTAAAAAAGAAAGTAAGCAAAGAAAAACTAATTTAGCACTCTGCTTTGTTTGGGAAAAAAGAAAAAACGGTTCGGCATTCGCTTTGAGATTTCGGGGAAATATGTTCTTGCGTGTCAAGGGCGGTAGTTTCATGTCTTTTTTCTGCCGCGAAAAGGAAAAGTTTTGTGTTTTTTGAATTGTTCAAAGTTTGTTCACAATTTAGCAATAGTTTGTTAACATAAATATGTTACAATTTGTAATATAAAGGTTACTGTAGGGTAAGTTTATATGCCTGTATTTTTAAGGAGAGCAATATGTCAAATAAACTGTTCCAGGATTATATTCGGAAGATTACTGACACTATAGGATTGAAAATCGGTGTCGTTGATGAAACAGGAAGCGTCGTGGCTTGCAGTGACCTTGTGATGCTCGGCAATGTTAATGAGTTTGTCACGCTTGATATGGATGAGTCATATGAAATCTTTATCAGAGACGGTTGTACATACAAGCCGTTCGGGCATAAGGAAAGACCCGAGTATGCTGTGTTCGTTGAAGGTACTGATGAAATGGCCGCAAGGTATGCGTCTTTAATAGCCGTTACTTTTAATGATATGAGTAAATTCTATGACGATAAAAACGACCGCGGCAAGTTTATCAGAAACCTTGTCCTTGACAATGTCCTGCCCGGTGACGCTGTCGTCAGAGCCCGTGAAATGCAGTTCAGTTCCGATGTTTCAAGGGTGGTTTTGCTTATCCGTATTGTGACCAACGGCGATGTTTCCCCTATTGAGGTTATTCAGAATATCTTTCCGGATAAACGTAAGGATTTTGTCTTTACTATTACGGAAAATGATATTGTTCTTGTCAAAGAAACAAAACACAATACAACTGTTAAGGATCTTGAAGAACTTGCCCGTTCGATTACCGATACTCTCGGCGGGGAATTCTTTACTAAGGTTAATGTCGGCGTCGGGACGGTCGTTTCCGGAATAAGGGAAATAGGCAATTCGTTTAAAGAGGCACAGCAGGCTCTTGAAGTCGGTAAGGTTTTTGATACGGACAAGTCAATTGTATGTTATGAAACACTTGGGATTGCCCGTCTTATTTATTACCTTCCGGAAAAGCTGTGTGAGACGTTTTTACTGGAAATCTTTAAAAAAGGCAGTATTGAGGCTCTGGATCATGAAACACTTTTTACTATTCAGAGATTCTTTGACAATAACCTCAATGTGTCGGAAACGTCAAGAAAACTGTTTGTGCACCGTAATACGCTTGTTTACAGGCTTGAGAAGATAAAAAAGCTTACGGGACTTGACTTAAGAGAGTTTGAACATGCGATTATATTTAAAATCGCTCTTATGGTAAGAAAAAGTCTTACCGCAAAACCGATGAGGTTTTAATCGGTTGGCATTACCGTCAATCGGATGATGTTAACTGTATATACAGAGCTGTCCCTAACTTAAAGCGTGCCGGGGAATTTACCGTAATGCTGAGGTAAACATATTCTTGGGGAAGGTCTGATAAAAAAAGGTCGGTGTTTTTTTTGGTGGAACTAAAGGACGTTACGGCAACGTATCCCAATGGGGTAACGGCTTTGCGTAATGTGAGTTTAAGAATAAATGACGGCGATTTTGCTTTCATTTTGGGTTCGTCCGGTGCAGGTAAGAGCACTATTATAAAACTGATCCTCAAGGAGCTTGACGCGGCTAAGGGTCAGCTGATTGTTAACGGTTTTAATTTAAGCAGTATCAAGAAGAGTAAAGTTCCTGCTTTAAGACGCACTGTCGGTGTTGTGTTTCAGGATTTCAGACTGATTCCCAATATGACGGTCTATGATAATATTGCTTTTGTTCTGCGTGTAATTGACGCATCCCCAAAGTATATAAGGAAAAGGGTTCCGTATGTTATAAGCCTTGTCGGTCTTCAGGATAAAACAAGGTCTTATCCCGGTGAACTTTCCGGCGGACAGCAGCAAAGGGTTGCGCTTGCGCGTGCACTGGTAAATGATCCCAGACTGATTATTGCCGATGAGCCTACGGGAAACATTGATCCGGAACTTTCATACGAAATTGTGGGTCTGCTAAAGAACATTAACGAATGCGGGACAACGGTACTGATGGTTACTCATGAGCATGACCTCGTAAGGCATTTCGGCGGCAGGATTATAAGTATTGAGGAAGGTTCCGTTGTCTATGACGATTATTTAGGAGGCAGTTATGAGAATTAGGAGCTTGCGGAACGGGAGGCGGTTATGAGACTTAGCAGTTTGCAGTATCTGTCTGCACAGGGGTTCGGGAATATACGTCATAACAAGCTGATGTCTTTTGCGTCCTTTTGCATTATACTTGTGTCATTGCTGCTGGTGGGGTTTTCTCTGCTGTTTTATGTTAATGTATCGTCTATGATCAGAAATGTGGAAAATAAAAATGAGGTCATTGCGTTTCTGAATGAAGATGTTACTGATGAAACTATAGATGAAATTAAAGGGCATTTGGATTCCAACAACAATGTGCTTGAGTCGGTTTTCTATTCAAAGGAAGAGGCGTTCGCTGATTTAAAGATGGAGATGTCCGCGGATTATCCTACGGTATTTGACGCGCTTGATTCCAATCCGTTACCCCATGCGTTCAAAATCAAAATCGACAATATACAGCTGTTAACCGATACGGTAAAGGAAATTGAGATGTATTACGGCGTATTCAGTGTCCGTGCCCCGTATGAGTTTGCGGATGCGCTTATTGGTTTAAGCCGTGTCATGACGGTTGTATCCGTGTCTATTATTATCGCACTTGTTGTTGTGTGCATGGTTATTGTTTCCAATACCACGAAGGCAAGCGTCTTTTCAAGGCGGAAGGAAATCAACATAATGCGGTATGTCGGTGCGACAAACGCCTTTATCCGTATTCCGTTCTTTATTGAGGGGTTGGTTATAGGTGTTATTTCCGGGCTTGTTGCCAGTGCCGCCACATGGATTGCGTATGACTCGTTTGTCAGAATTTTGGTTGAAGAAGAGGAAGTTCTCAGTATTATCGGGCTTACGAGTCTTATTGATTTCAGTACGATTGCCGCTCCGGTGGTGTCCGCGTATCTGCTGGTCGGTGCGTTTCTTGGGTCTGCCGGAAGTGTGCTGAGTATGGGTAAGCATTTGAAAGCGTAGTGTCCGTTGTAAAGCATTTGAAAGCGTTGTGTCCGTTGGGAAGTGCTTAAAAGCGTAGTGTTTGTTGGTAAATGTTTGAAAGCGTAGCGTCCGTTGGTAAGCGTTTGAAAGCGTAGTGTCCGTTGGGAAGTGTTTGAGAGTGAAGGAGTATACAGCCCGAATGCACACGGCAGTTGCGTGTGTGCGTTTGTAAAAGGTTGCTGAAAGAGGGAGTTATTGTATGAAACTCACAAAAATTACCGCTGTAATGACGGCGGCGTGTATTTTTTCCGGGATCGCATTTGCAAGCGTCGGTTATACCGGTGTGTTTGCGGAACAGTCCTTAAGCGATATTGCAAAGAAAAAAGAGGAAAACAACAGGAAAATTAAGGAACTTGAGGAAAAGGAACTGAGCCTTGGTGCGGATATTTCCGAGCAGGAAAAATCTCAGGGAATATTGCAGGAGAAAATTAATCTCCAAAATGAGAATATTACTCTGGTTCAGGGCGAAATGAATGACCTCAATGAGGATATTGACGTAATGCAGCTGCAAATTGATGTGCTTACGGTTGAGATTGCGGATCAGGAAGCGGATATTGAGAAAAATCTGGAATTGTTTAAACAGCGGCTGCGTGCGATGTACATATCCGGGGATGAGAATATTATATCAGTTCTTGCCGGGACTACGGACTTTTATGATGTGCTTGCGAAGATTGAAATTATGCAGCGTGTTGCACAGCATGATAACGATCTGGTAAATGATTTATCGGATCAGCTGGACGATTATAACAAAAATAAACAGGATCTGGATGACCAGAAACTGAAGCTTGAAGTGGATCTTGCCGTAAAGAAAGAGCGTAAAACGGAATTGGATTCCGCACTCAGTCAGCTTAATGCGGATTCCCAAAGGACTACGGATGCCATAGAGCGTATGAGAATGGATCAGGATGCTTTACAGCGGGATAAGGATGTGCTTGAAAGAGAAAATGCCGATCTCGAAAGAGAGGATCAGGAAATCCGTGCGGCAATTGCCGAGGCCGCAAGGAAGGAACAGGAACGGCAGGAACGTATACGAAGGGAACAGCAGCAGAAACAGCAGCAGGGCGACAGCGGCGACAGAGGTCCTCAGGGACCTGTTCAGCCGTATTCCGGACGTTTTGCATGGCCTGTGCCGGGATATAACGGTATTTCAAGTTACTACGGCCCCCGCTGGGGAACTCAGCATTACGGGATAGATATTTCCCAAGGCGGCATAATGGGTGCGATGGTAGTTGCGTCGGAAAGCGGCACCGTTGCTAAAAAGGTTACCGGGTGTACTCATAACTACGGTAAAAGGGGTAGCTGCGGCTGCGGCGGCGGATACGGAAATTACGTTGTTGTCGTTCATGATAACGGTATGTCAACGCTTTATGCGCATTGCACAAGTGTTGATGTAAACGTCCATGATACGGTTTCAAAGGGACAGAGAATCGGTACGGTAGGTTCTACGGGTCACTCCACGGGTGCTCATTTGCACTTTGAAATTATGGAGAACGGAGCAAAGGTTAACCCAATGAACTATTTGAATAAGTGACACAGGGCAGGCTGCCCGGAATCATCCGGGCAGCCTGTTTGAGGTCTGAATAAATTATCCGGAGGAAAAAATATGTTGGTTTCAGCAAAGGAAATGTTAAAAAAAGCAAAGGCAGGTAAATATGCGGTAGGTCAGTTTAATATTAACAATTTGGAGTGGACAAAAGCTATTCTGCTGACGGCACAGGAAATGAATTCCCCTGTGATCCTCGGCGTTTCCGAGGGGGCGGGAAAGTATATGTGCGGTTTCAGAACAGTTGCGGCTATGTCGGCGGCAATGATTGAGGATCTCGGAATCACGGTGCCGGTGGCTCTGCATCTTGACCACGGTTCCTATGAGGGAACCAAAGCCTGTATAGATGCCGGTTTCTCATCCGTTATGTTTGACGGCTCGCATTATCCGATTGAGGAAAATGTGGCAATGACTACGGAACTTGTAGGTATTTGCGGTCAAAAAGGTATTTCTCTTGAGGCGGAAGTCGGCTCAATCGGCGGTGAGGAAGACGGTGTAGTCGGTGCGGGAGAATGTGCGGATCCGGACGAGTGTAAGGCAATAGCGGACTTGGGCGTCACTATGCTTGCGGCAGGAATCGGGAATATTCACGGAAAATATCCGGATAACTGGGCGGGTCTTAGTTTTGAAACATTGGAACAGGTTAAAAATAAAGTCGGGGATATGCCGCTGGTATTGCATGGCGGAACGGGAATCCCCGAAGATATGATACGTAAAGCAATCTCATTGGGAGTTGCTAAAATCAATGTTAATACCGAATGTCAGTGGGCATTCCAAGCGGCTACAAGACAGTATATCGAAGACGGCAAGGATCTTAAGGGTAAAGGTTTCGACCCAAGAAAGTTGCTCGCACCCGGTTTTGAAGCAATAAGAAAAGCGGTAAAGGACAAAATCCTGCTTTTCGGTTCGGACCGGAAAGCGTAGGCGTTTTCGGTGGTTTAATAAGGTTCGGTAACGGTCTGTAGTGCAGTTATACCAATTTTCACAAAAAAGTCAGCCAGTTTTTGTGCATAATGACGAAAAAATAAAAAAGTCTTTACATTTGATGGGAAGTGTGTTACAATATATAGGCGAGGGGGTAACGCCGAACAGTTTTGTGTGCCCTTATGCGGACAGTTCACCGAGACATATTTGTCTTAAACGTGTTTTGGCCGGCGCGGAGCTGTTTTGCGAGTGTACATAGGACTCTTAAATGTAACTGAAATGTATTGCATTTATTAAAATGTTCAAAGGCTGTACCAACGAACAAAACTAAAAACAAAAAAGGAGAAAAGAGATGAAGAAAAAACTTGCATTACTGCTTTTAGCTTCTGCTATCGGACTCAGTGCTTGCAGCCTTACGGCTTTCGCTGAAGAAGGTGCTCCCGATGAGGGTGTCGTTGCCGTTGAGGACGTTATTGATGTTGAAGCAGTAGAAGGCGAACTTGAGACTGAGGAACCTGCGGACGGTACTGTTCCAGTAGCAGAAGAACCGCCGCTTGTTGACGCTGACGGTGCGGAGTCCGGTGAGACTGAGGCTGAACCGCCTGTTGGTGCTGAGGGTGATGGTGAAGAAGCCGCTGAAGGTGAAGCGGGTGAAGGTGACGCTGTGGGCGGAGAAGCCGCTGAGGGCGAAGAAGCTGAAGAACCGCTTGTTCCCGGTCTCCCTGTTGATACCGGTGAAGGTTTCAATGATGTAATTTTGGTTCTTGACGGTTCTGACACTATAAGCGACAAAGATCTCGAAGCTATTAAGCATGCTGCTAAAAGTTTTGTTAAAACTGTTCTCGATGAAAATGAGGGCGATAACAATAACAAAATTGGTGTGATTAACTATGCTTCGTCAGCGTTTGCTTACGCTAAAGTGGACGAAGAAGCTGGAACACTCGAGTTTTTCACCGATGATATTGATACTTTGTTTGCGGCTATTGATGACCTTGGCAGTTTTGCTGAGGCTGATGCTTGGTATGCTAATCTCGATGATGAAGATCCCGACAAGGGTTATGTTGTAACAACAGACAGTGCAAATCTTGTTGATGCTCTTGTTGATGCTGCAATTCTGTTTGAGTATGAAGCAAGACCTGAGTCTGATAAGAGCTTGGTTGTTATGACTGACGGTATCGTTGATAATCCGGCAGAGGCTTACAGAATTACTGAAAAAGAGTTCGAAGAAGTTGATAAGTATATGGTTGGTTTCTATCATGATATGGATCCTGAAATGAAACAGTTAGCTTCTGACTATCTTAAATTACTTGCAGGTGATAACGGCACGTATGTTGAAGTTGATGAGCCGTACGGTTTAGATCCGGCATTTGTATGGACAGCTAATCAAATCCTTGGCAATGATGCAGCAGGTGAGACTGGTGTTGGCGGTCCTGATACAACTGAAAATCCTAAGACAGGTAACAGCAGCACATCATTATTCATTATCGTTATGAGCGTTTCCGGCCTGGCTGCTCTTGCGGTAAAGAAAGCTATTAAAAGCAAATAATTGATTTTCTATAATAAAAAAGCAGTCGCCCTACGGCGATTGCTTTTTTTATGTCGGGTGCGGTTTAACTATATTCCTAATGCAATATCGAGCCGTTGTTTGGATTTGAAAATTCCGACATCACCGTAAAATGTGCTGAGCTTCACAACATATCCGGTATACTCTCCGTTAACAAGTGCGTAATAAAGTTCATCACCTTTGCGCGCATACGATACAACAGTTTTATCGCCGTTTTTTAGGTTGTATACAATCTCAATAAACGGCTCTTCCACCTGCGATACTCCGTTCAAATCAAGCTCACTGAATTCCACATTGTTAAGAGCTTTGTAAAGATTCAGAAACAGTTCCTGTAAGTCACCGCCGGAAACGTCTTTGGAATTGTAATAAAACTTGGAATCTGCGTATTTTTTTTCATCCACATTGGTTTCGAGTTTGATTTTTTCACCGTCAAGGCTGATGTCTACACTCGACACTCCGTAAATATTTTCCGAATGCACATTTGTTAAAAGGTATTTTGTTACCTCTTCATCAAGGAATCCCATTTGATTTTTCGGCAAAGTTACCAAGTTTTCTCTGCTGTCATAAAGTGCATAAATCTGTCCGTCTGACGTTTCCTTACCGAAAATGAGTTTTTCACTGCGTCCGGATGCCGCTGCCAATTCCAGTATATATGACGGTTTGTCAAGTCCGTATTTTGAATATTCGGATGTCGGTAGTTTATCCGCTACAAATTCAATTATATTAAGGTTTATTATTCCGATAACCGTATTGGTAATGTTTGCTGTGTTGAGCCTGTCCGTTTTCAGCGGCGTTTCCATACTCCAGTTATCCGTTTTATTTAAGTCATAAACGGGCTTACCGCCGCGTTCGAGCTTAATCTTTTTCACATCATTTGAAAATTCCCCGAACATATAAATATCCATGAGGGTCTTTTTTGTATGATCGAACAGCGTTCCGGTTTGAAGAGATATGGAATATACTGCCGGCTCTCCGTGCTTTTTAACGTAAAATCCGTTCATTGTCGCATTTGCCTGTCCAATTTCAAGCGTGTAGACTTCATTGCCGTCTGTGCACGAAATAAGTTTCGGATTCGATAAACCGTAGACATCCAAGTTATCGGGCTGTTCGGCAACGACATATTCCGATGTCAGCGCCGCCATGTTTGTCACGGTAATGTTCACATAGGATGAGTTAAAAAGGAAATCGCTGTTTCCAACAGTCCATCCGGAATCCGTGTTTTGGAACTTAAACTCACCGTCAGGATTTGTGAAAGTGACTTCATTTATCGCCGCGGCATCAAAGCTGAAAATTTCCACTGTTTCACGCGGCGGTACCCCTGTGTTACCGCGCAAAACGGCGTCAATTATAAGATATGCCGCTAATGACAGAATTCCGAATGCCGCAAGTATGATTACAATCTTTTTTGTGTTCATGTCAACTCTTTCTCCTTCTGAGCCAGACAACTATGCCCGCACCGGCAATAACCGCCGGAATTGCCGCAAACAGCACGATCAGTCCGGTTGCCGTACTTTCCGCTGACAGTGCCATGAAATCGTTTTCCTTTACTTTATCGGCTATTTCAAGGTTCACATCCGACTGTGTAAGCCATGTAACAGCGTCCATAAACAGGTAGTAATTACCCATGCTGAATTCATTTGAAATGTTTGTATCGTCTATGAATTCCGCTTCCCCGATTACAAACAGTCTTGCGCCTCCCCGTGCCGGGTCTTCTGCATACATGGACAGATTCAATTCCCCTTCAGCAGCTTCAGGTGCGGGATTTGTTCCCCCTGTCGGCGTGCTTTTTGCCGTTCCGTAAGTGATTGATCCAATTTCCACATTCTGGTTTGCCAACTTCCCGGTGGACAGCACATAAAATGTTCTTGAATCTGAGGCAATGGGGAAAACCTCTTCGGAATCCAGCAGCGACTGCTGAATAATAGTGCCGGGGGTGTACCTTGCACGGAACAGTGAGGTGTTGTCCGGGGTTGCGGAATTGGTCTGAACGGGGTCATGTGCCGTATCATAACGCATACCTATCGAAAACTTCCGCAGAATTTCCTCGATATTCACATAGTCAAGTTTTGCTTCATTCGGCGGCATAAGCATACACACAGCGCCGCCTCTGTCAAGATATTCATCCACAGTCACACGCTCCGAAGCCGTCAGGTCTTCTTCAGGTGCGGCAAGAATCAGCATAGACGCATTCTCCGGGATACCGTCACTGAGCTTAAGCGAACTGAATGCATACCCTTCGGCGGACAGATGGTCTGTAATCTTTTCGTAGTCTGTTTTCTCGCCGTGCCCTTCCACAGTGTAGACATTTAACCGGGTTTCCGGCGTGGAATGAAGATAGGCAAACAAAATCGCACTTGTTAAATCATTCTCGCACGAATATCCGATATGAGATGTTATGCCCGTGTTTTCATCAGTTTCTGTCACTAACATATCATAAAGTGAGATAACCTTTATCACGCCGCCGCACTTAATAACAGTATCGCCGTACTGTAAATTCAGGTTTTGATCCAAGCTAAGAGCTGTGATTACAGCCGCTCCCTCATCGGTGTACGGATCCGCATTTATAACATTTACTTTTTCAAACTGGTCATACTGGGAGATAACCTGTCCCATTGCTTCATAAATCGGGCGTATATCCGCCGAAATATCGGTTAAATCCTCTAAGTCTGAAAGCGAATACATGGTATAAATATCCACGGTGTTGTCCAGTGTCGCCATAAGCTGAGGCGTCAGTTCGGATATTGTATAAAATCTGTTAGGGGTCATATCCCAGCGGATGTCCACCCGCTGTGCAAGCAAGTTCACCGGCAATAATGCCAGCAGCACGATAACTGCGAGTACGGTTGCGGGAATTGCTCTGGGTTTAAGTTTTGTTTGCGGAGTTTTTTTGTTTTTAGCCATTTATTTCCCTCTCCTGTCCCGGCGTCTTGCCATAAAAATAATAATCCAAATAAGCACTACGGCAATTCCCGTCAAATAAAACACAACGTCTGACAGGCTGAATACTCCTAAAGTGAATTTGTCAAAACGCCGTCTTGTTGAAAACCAAAAGAAAATAAAACTAAGGATGTTGTTGCTTCTTATAAAAGATGTTCCCGACAGGAAGTCCGCAAACAGTAAAATCAGCATTGCGCCTTCTCCTATTGCCGCCGCTATTATTGGGTTGTCGGTTAATGACGATGCCAGCAGTCCCACGGATATGCAAAACAGCCCCATGCAAATAAAACCGATATAGCTGCAAATAAGCCTTGAGACTGAAACGCCGCCGACCACAGCTGTTACAGTCGGGTATATCAGCGAGAGTGCAATCATTAGTCCGAACACTGTACTTACGGCTAAAAACTTTGCGCTCACAATAGATGAAATGCTGATAGGGGAGGAGAACAGCAGTGTTTCCGTGCCTGTTTTCCGTTCTTCCGCAAAACTTTTCATTGTCAGCATGGGAATTATAAAAATAAAATAGTAAAAATTGTTATAAAATACATCCGGGAATGAAAATTTGAATTCCAAAGATGTAATGCCTGACAATCCATATACAAACGATAATGAAAACACAAGCATGAACAGTCCGCATACCGCATATGCGAACGGGGAATAAAAATAAGATGCTAAATCTTTTTTATACAATGCTGTCATAGCCACTCCTTGTTATATGTTACAGTAATTTCGATCGGGAACGGGCAAAACCCGTTCTCATCGACGCACGCAAATAAACTCCCTCACTTCGCGGCAAAGCCGCCCGTGGGTTTATTTGCTTTTTGTCAATTGTACGAATACGTCCTCTAAACTTTGGGTTGCCGTGAGGTTTTCAATAGTGTCATAGGCTTTCATTTCGCCTTTGCTGATAATCAGCGCACTGTCACATACCGCTGTTATTTCTGCTAAGATATGGGAACTTAGGATAATTGTATGTGCGGATTTCAGTTCTTTTATCAGAGTGCGTACCTCAAGGATCTGGTTCGGGTCAAGTCCGACGGTCGGCTCGTCAAAAATCAGTACTTTCGGTCTGCCTAACAATGCGCCGGCGAATCCCACACGCTGTTTATATCCTTTTGACAGATTTTTTATCAGCCGCTTTTCAATATCCGTAATTTTAAGTTTGTTCGATGCGTATTTAATTTCCTGCGGGATTTTTTCTTTCGGGACTTTCTTGATTCCCGCAACGAATTTAAGGTATTCCAGTACTTTCATATCCGTGTAAACAGGCGGTATTTCCGGCAAATATCCGATGGATTTCTTTACTTCAATCGGGTTTTTTACAATGTCGTATCCGTTAACCGCAATGCTTCCTTTTGTCGGCGGCAAGCATCCGGTAAGCATACTCATAGTAGTGGTCTTTCCCGCGCCGTTAGGGCCTAAAAAGCCAAGTATTTCATGCTCTTTTACAGTGAATGACAGATCCTTCACCGCTTTTATTTCTCCGAAGCGTTTGGATAAGTTTTTTATCTCTATCATATAAGCTGCCTTTCTTTATGGGAATTAGTGAGTTGTTTGATAAAGGACTGTACACTGTGCATATCCGTCATCTCATGTGCCTGTTTTCTAAGTGCCGCCGCTCCGCTCATACCTTTTACGTATGACGCCGTATGTTTGCGTGCGTGCGCAATGCCAATGCGTTCTCCTTTGAATTTTATAAGCAGCTGTATATGACGTTCCATAATCCGGACTGTTTCCTGAAAATCGGGAGCCGTATAGGGAATACCTTCGTAGTAAGCATTGATTTCTTTAAATATAAACGGATTCCCGAAACTTGCCCGTCCGATCATTACTAAATCACAGCCTGTATGCCTGTACATTTCAATGCAGTCTTCAAGGCAGCAGACATCTCCGTTACCGATTACAGGAATTTTTACAGCCTGTTTTACATCCCTTATTATATTCCAGTCCGATTTACCCGTAAAAAATTCCGTCCGCAGTCTGGGGTGTACGGTAATTGCATCCGCACCCGCACGTTCCATTTCTTTTGCGAATTCTACGGCATTGTTTTCCTCAAAACCTTTGCGGATTTTAACTGTTACGGGAATATCCGTAACAGCCTTAACCGCTCTTACGATATCGCCTGCCAATGCAGGATTTTTCATTAATGCCGAACCTGCCCCGCCTGAAACGACTTTTTTTACCGGGCATCCCATATTTATATCCAGCCAAATGTTTTTGTATTTCCTCTCTGAATTGTAAGCCGCACAGATTCTGGCGGCTTTAGCCATAAATTTCGGTTCGCTTCCGAACAGCTGCAATGCCATAGGTTCTTCATCCGGAAGCACAGTGCAAAGCTGTGCGGTATTGCTGTCATTATAGCACAGTCCTTTTGCGGAAATCATTTCGGAAATAACACTTGCCGCTCCGCATTCTCTATGGATAAGTCTGTATGCGGTATCTGCCGCGGATGCCATAGGTGCAAGCATGGCTGCGCGTTTTATTTCAATATTGCCGATTTTCATTTTCTAAGCCGCAGACGAAACATCCGCTCCTCCTTTTATGTTACCGGCGGATACCTGCAATTTACTTCAGTAAAAATGTAGTCATACCGTTATTTGTTGTAATTATTTTTTTCGAGACTCTCGGATGTTTGAATTGCCGTCTTACAAAGTTTTTAAGAACGCTGCCATTAGTATACCCATGAATTACTTCAATTTCCGTAATATCTTTCGGGCAGGATTTCAAACATCTTTGCAGTTCGGCTCTGGCTTCATCCAAAGTCAGTCCGTGCAGGTCTATCTCCATTGTCAGTCCGTGAATATTCAATTTCAGTTACCTCTGTTTTTATAGTAGCGGATACCTGCGCACCCCGGACGGAATTTTCCGGCATATGTCTGATTGGCGATGCGTCTTTGTTCCGGGACGTTAATATCGGTTCTTGCCGAAATTCAAAATCCGGAACGTGAAGGGTCAAATTGCAAATAAAATACTTGACATTGACGGAAATTTATGTTATAATATCCTTGAATTGGCACGGTTCTTTCTGAGGGCGGCTCTTTCTGAATACAATCAGTTTGCTGAATATATAGTTCATCACGAGAATTACTGCCTGTCCTATGCAAAAGAAAATCAGTGCGTTCATCATTTGAGGTTCGCTTTTGTCCGGGGATTCCACTAATTTATGAACAAATTTTAGGGAAAAGATTCCGTTCCC
>JAISVP010000106.1 GCA_031271475.1 Oscillospiraceae bacterium
GCTCATTTGCGCCGAAAATACTTGGCTGGTGACGGCCCGGGAAAATAGGTCGGTGCCAACTTCTTTTCTTGTGGTCTTTTTTTCTATTTGCAGTCGATAGTTGAGGGTTGATTTTTGCAACTGTCAATTGTTGGCTGTGTTTTTGCGCCATTAGCTCAGTTGGTAGAGCAACTGACTCTTAATCAGTGGGTCCTGGGTTCGAGTCCCCGATGGCGCACCATTGTTATTGCTTTTTATGCCTTGTGGTGAATTTTACCTTTGTGTTCTGCTATCGTCACGGTTAGGTGTAATGTTATCCTGCATCGGTCATAATGAAGTGTATTCTAATCTTAATCCCGTGTCTGTGCTCTAATGCGGGGTGTTATCTGCCGCTGTTCCGGAATAATCGGCCCGTTGGTCAAGTGGTTAAGACTCCGCCCTCTCACGGCGGCATCACGAGTTCGAATCTCGTACGGGTCACCACCGGTAGGTTCTCGGCGGTTTTTGCGTTTGTTTCTGTTGCGGATATGGGGTATTAGCTCAGTTGGTCAGAGCAACCGGCTCATAACCGGTTGGTCCGGGGTTCAAGTCCCTGATACCCCACCAGAGAAAATTAAAATGCGTAAAAATAACAGACAAACAGCGATATCGCAAGGTTTGTCTGTTATTCTTTTTTGTATGAGGACGGGCTTCGCCTGTTCGGGGGCGAAATTACTGTGACAGAAATGCCTCCTTCGCTGAACACTGCGGAACGTCACAAAATGTTCCATGTTGTGAGTGCAAGCGTAGCTTGCACTGCCGCGTAGCGGCACGTTCCGCCCCGTTGGCGGCACCGGGACAAAACCGGCACACAAAAAAAGACCGCTCCTGTCATACGGAGCGGTCTTTTTTTAGGGAATACGGGGTTATTCAATAACAATTTTACGTACGCTGTCCTGTTTTACCTGTTTGGGTACGGTTAAGGTTAAAATTCCGTTATCAAGTTTTGCCTTGATTTCACTTAAGTCAGCACCCGCCAAACGAATGCGCCGGCTCATGGAACTTGTGCGGCGTTCACGGTGGATATACGCCTTTTCCTCACTGCCGCTTTCATCGGTGCGGCTGACGGTTATGCAGAGATTTTCATCCTCAATGTTTAAATCGATCTCTTCTTTTTTGATTCCCGGCAGCTCGGCTTCAATAAGGAATTCACCGTCTTTTTCCTCAATATCAATTTTGAAAGTGTCCCTTAAAAGATTGCGGCTGGGCATAAAACTGTCACTGAAAAAGTCGTCAAGCACGTTGTAGAAATCTTCAAAATTCGTACCTACGCGTGCGGGTCCTAAGTTTCTGCGGTTAAAAGGGATAAGTCCTGTCATGATTAACAACTCCTTTTTGGTATTTTTTTCATCGAATTAGCACTCTCGCGCGCCGAGTGCTAATTTCTTAAATTATTGTAACATACATTTTTCTGTCTGTCAACAGCTGTTTTAAACTTTCACAAAACTTTCATGGAAGTATCACAAAACAGGGCGTTTCTTGCGGAAAATACAGACTTTAACGCCGCCGGTAACCGGAAATGACAGAAATATTGCCTGATTAAAAATCTTTAGGGAATCTTTAGACACTTTTCCGGAAAAGTATGATATAATAATAGGCAGTGGAAAAGGAAGTTTATCACTGCCTTGTGCATTCGGAAGCTTTTCATTGCTCAGTCTGTGAAAAAACGTAATTTACCTCTGATAAACGCCTGTGCTTTTTAGAACAACACATAAATGTTAGTGCTTTTACATAAAGAAACGCAGGCAATACACTGTGTTGGGCGGGGCTTTCCGTACAAAACAACGAATATTTTGCCAAATGTGCGGCAGCTTATCAGAGGTTACTGTACTTTAGGAGTGAAGATATGAATAATTCGCAGTTACTGCCATTTGAACGCAATCGGTATTACTCTGGGAAACTGCTGACGTCAACGGATTTCTTGGCGGAGCAGACCTATTTTAACAATAAACGCCGCTTTACTAATTCCCTTTTGTTCGGGGCGGGGATAGTGTGCGGATTTGCTGTGTACAATCTGGACGATATGTCGTTTATGGTTGAGTCCGGCGTGGCAATCGACGGTCTGGGCCGTGAGATTGTCCTTGAGAATTCCGTTATTAAAAAAATGTCCGCTGTTGAAGGCTTTGACAGTCTTGAAACGGAAGATATTTGCCTTTGCCTTAAATATACCGAAGAGGATACTCAGCCTGTTTATTCCATAGGTACGGCAGGCAGCGGCGGAAATGAATATGAGCCTAACCGTATACGGGAAAATGCATCGCTGTTTTTGATTGACAAATCCCAGCTTCAGGAACCCGCTGAGATTCAAGCCGAGTTTTTGAATTCGGTCTGTTTGTATTACGATGATCATTATACGGTCAATGTATCAATGCCCGCGACTGTTTCTTGCGGGCGGTATTGCCGTATACAGATAGATATTACCAAAAATTCGGATACGGGAAAACCCTTTTCAATGGACTGTGTACTGCAAATGCCCGCGTTTACAAATGAGTTCGGGGAACGGGAACTGGCTGTGTCAGTGG
>JAISVP010000117.1 GCA_031271475.1 Oscillospiraceae bacterium
TTATTATGACGGACACCGAAAACCTGTCGATAAGCATTTGCGTGCAGATTGCCGCGTTGACTTTCCCGACCCCGCAGCATACATTGACGAGCGTAAGGCTGTCCGTTTTGTTAACGTAAAACTCAAAGCCACCGTGCGCAACGGTTTCCGCGGCGCCTAAACTTTCCCTTATATCCGCGACTTCCGCCGGCATTGCTCCGATTATTCCTACTGTCTTCATGTCAGCGGCTCCAATGTTCCGTATACTTCCCCGAACGCACTTGCCGCATTCGCTTCGTCTGTGTCAATATGCATGGCTTCCGCAAATTTATCGGATACTCTTGCCACGACATCACCGAAAACGGTCTGACGTTCAGCCGAATGAATACGCACCCACACGGTCTGCTTGTCGGTAACTCCGTGTACTTTCGCGTCTTCCGGGGTAAGATGAATATGGCGTTTTGCCACAATCACGCCTTCTTTTATGTCAATTTCTCCCGCAGGGCCGGAAATCTTACAGCCCGGTGAGCCCGCTAAGTCACCCGATTC
Organism: Oscillospiraceae bacterium; assembly: GCA_031271475.1. Lineage (GTDB taxonomy): Bacteria > Bacillota > Clostridia > Oscillospirales > Ruminococcaceae > JAISVP01. The sequence goes on from JAISVP010000117.1 coordinate 529, forward strand.
CCTTATTGGGGCATTTACCCCGATTTTACGGGCATCCGTTGCCGAAAGTTCTACCTGTGTCGCCGGCCTTTCCGGGCCTAAAATAATTACTCCGGCAATCTCTCCCTTGGGGCCGGATACTGTTACGCGTTCCTCGCACGCAAACTGTCCGGGCTGTGAAAGATCCTTCTTTACTGTCAGCTGCTTGTCCGTTCCGAATAATGTTTCAAGATCCGCTCTTGACAGATGTACGTGACGTGCCGATGTTTCCACTATGAATTTTTTCATTTTTTCATTTTCTCCCTAAAAATATTTCCGGAAAAGCTTGACAGCGTTCGACAATTGTGTTATACTGTCATTGTGGCTTAAAAACCCACAAAAAGCAAAGCTTCCGTATTGCAAAAAGGTGTCAGCTAAAAGACGGTAGCGGTGTGTTTCCCCTCCTTTATGTCCTCGAGCGTTCTGAGGAAAGGGGGTGAGCTGTATGGACTTAATAGAAATATTAACGCTCTTAATGTTAATAGCGGAAGTAATTTCGCTGATACTTAACATATATAGCAATAAAAAGAAATAACCGCCGCTCCACCAAAGTCGCGGTTATTTTTTAATAACAACACTGAGGGGAAACATACCGCCTGATTTTTTAAAGCTGACACCCGCATACGGAAGCTTTGTTTACATTATACCACATAAAAAACTGTTTGTCAACACCTGTGTGAAATTAACTTTCCGGACTGCTGTTTAGCGTGCCGAGCATTATCCATGCGAACGGGGTTACCGCCATTGAGTCCGTGCCTAAAAATCCCGCAATTGCAAATACTGCCAATGCCGCCGCCGCCGCATACTTTTCCGCCGGGATACCGTTCGGGCGTTTGCGTTTCGCAAAGCGGAAAAACGTAATGCCAAGCAGTCCCAAATATGCCAAAAGTCCCGGAATACCCTGCGTTACGGCTATATACAAATAATCGTTGCACGGGCGGTCAAACGAATTCTGGTTCTCCGTCACGGTCATGCTCTCATTCATTGTCAGATAAACAAAACAGTCCGGGCCTATTCCCAACGGGAACTGCGGAATTCCGTTTACGGATGTTCTCCATAAATATGGGTATACTGAGCTTGCCTTTTGGATGTCAAATTTTGCTGTCGGCCAGTCATACGGCCCGCTTGAAAACAGCCGGAACCATGAGTCCTGCCAAAGCGCCGCACCGTCATAGAAATACATTCCTTCCGGGATTTTCGGGTCTTCCCGGTAAAACGGATTCGATTCCGTTACGCTGTAATCTTTTACCTGCGTGTTGTATACTAAAGGGGCAAAGTAATTGAATACCGTGCCGCCGACTGCCGCCAATGCGATAATTACCCCCGTTCCCACGGAAAATATCCGCGCGGGCTGACCGGGATCTTTTTTTGCTTTTATACTCAAAAGGATAAATATTACAATTGCCGCAATTACCGCTAAAATTCCGGCGGCACTGCCCGAACGTATTGCAAAAAATACGAAAATCGGTGCGGATATGCAGTACAGAAGTTTCTTCTTTTCCAACTTGTGCGTAAACCACAGGCTTATCGCAAAACACATACTCATTAATATTCCGAATGCCGCGGGATTTCCCGCCGCTCCCGTAAGCATGAACACATCGTTGAGCAGTATTGCGTTCAGGTTCCGGAACGGATACAGTTCGTACGCAAGCAATCCTGTCGACTGCACCGCCGCCCATGCGCAGTTGAGAAGCCCCATAATAATGAAGAAATTAAGGAATGTCCTTATAAGTTTACCGCTGTTGAGCACCGCTCCAAGGAAAAAAAATGCCGCGTAAAAAAGCAGTGACATAAAGCCCGCACGTCTTGCCTCGGAACCAAAAAATGCCACGTTCGGATTCACGGACGATATAACCGACACAAGTCCGAACAGCAGAAAAAATCCGCATAAAACAGACGGAATCAGCATGGACTTCCCGTATTTCTTTTTTACCAGTCCCACAAGCGCCAGCATCATTGCAAGCACTCCGCATATTACCAGCGACACCCATGTCCCCGCCGCAGACGCGAAAATGATTTCTTGAAGGAGTTCCGTAACAATTCCGCCTGCCGCCGTCAGCAAACACAGTAGCCCCAACAGTATCAGCACTAATTTCCGAAAGGTTTCATCTTTCATATTCAATACAAAATTGGACTTCTCTGTCGTCCCGAAAATTGTTCTTGGCATTGTACTCCTCTTTCTTTTTTTAAGCCGCGT
>JAISVP010000126.1 GCA_031271475.1 Oscillospiraceae bacterium
GGAATTTTAAACCCGGTAAGTATAACATCATGATAAATTCCGGTGTTTTAAGAAAATACAGGAGTTTATCGGAATATGTGGAAAAATATTCCGCATGGATGAAGCCACGGTCAGGTGAGCGAAAAAAGTGGAAAAATCCTCCGCAGGGATGAAACCCGGTCAGGTGAGTGAAAATAGTGGAAAAATCTTCCGCAGGAATGAAGTCCCGGTCAGGTGCGTGAAAAAATAACGGTATCTTGCCGGAATGTGGAAATTTGCGACGGAACTTCGGTCTTTAACTCACTATGCGGTTTTTAGTAAAAATCACTAAAAACCTTACCTATTTTTTTGAAAAAATTGTGCAAGTTGCGGGAATTTAATATTTGCTCAATAAATATATTTACAAAATGTAAGGAATAGAGTATACTGTGTTTTACAGTAGGTGCAGGGAATGGCGTTGTATACAAATTGTACCCGTTTTGTAATAGTTTTGTCATCTTTAAGCTTGCATAAGTTGAGCTTTTAAGTCAAGCATAACTGTAGCGGCTTAAGACAGTTTGCAATGCAGCCGGTCGTGTTGCTTACGTAAATAAAAGGAGAATTTAATTATGTCTAAGTTTAAGAAAATTTGCTGTCTGGCTTTTAGTGTTCTTACAGTCGCGTTAGGTGCGGGCTGCGGTGATGCTCCTGCCGCAAACACAAATACCGGTTCTGAGAAGATTGCTAATTTTAATGCACCGCGGGACGGCGAAGATATTGTTGTACTTACCATTGCGAATTACGGTGATGTTAAGATTAAACTGTTCGAGGATTTAGCTCCGAAAGGCAGCCAGAACTTCCGCGAACTTACGGCGCAGGGCTATTATGACGGACTGACTTTCCACCGTATAATATCCCAGTTTATGATACAGGGCGGCGACCCTATGGGAACAGGTACCGGCGGTGAAAGTATTTGGGGCGGAAAATTCGACGGCGGAATTCCTAAAGATCTCTACCACTTTACCGGTGCGGTCGCTTATGCCAACAGCGGCTCAACTTCGACAAACGGCAGTCAGTTCTATATAGTTGTAAATAAACCTATAGATGACGCATACCTTGACGGAATTGAACAGCAGAAGGGTACAAAGTTTGATGCGCAGGTTCGTGAAAAGTATAAAGAAGTCGGCGGGGAGCCTTTCCTTGACGGCGATTATACGGTTTTCGGACAGGTTATTGAGGGAATGGAGATTGTCGAGGAAATTTCAAAAGTTCCGACAGGTCAGGGTGACGCGCCCAAAACTCCTGTTGTGATTTTAAAGGCAGCTGTTACTCCGGCACAGGCAGACCCGTCAGATTCTACAGAGGCGTCAGATTCGGCAGAGTAAAAAACGTAACGGTACCAGCCCACGCCGGAAGCCTTACGTCGGAGCGGTAAAGCGAAAACGCGGCTTAAAAACGTAAACGTAACGGTACCAGCCTACGCCGGAAGCCTTGCGTCGGAGAGGTAAAGCGAAAACGCGGTTTAAAATGGCGGCTTAAAAACGTAACGGTATCAGCCCACGCCGGAAGCCTTGCGTTGGAGCGGTAAAGCGAAATGGCGGCTTAAAAACGTAACGGTACCAGCCCGCGCCGGAAGCCTTACGTCGAAGCGGTAAAGCGAAATGGCGGCTTAAAAATATGAAAGGAGAGCGAGGTGTACCGCAATTGCCCGCATATACAGCGGAAATGCGAGCAGGTAACCGTCACCCGCAACTTGAAGATATTGGAGAAGTATATCGTAAACGGAGGCAATCCGTTAAAAGGGGAAGTCCGGATAAGCGGTGCTAAAAATGCAGCCGTTGCAATAATAATCGCCGCTCTCATGGCGGATGAGCCTTGTACGCTCAGAAATATTCCTAATATAGGGGATGTTTCGGTATGCCTTAATATTCTTGAAAGTTTGGGTGCGTCGGTTAAGGTAATTGACAAGACTGCCTATTATATTGATCCGCGGCAGTTGAGAAGTTATTCGGTTCCTTACGAATATGCGCGTCTTATGAGAGCGTCTTATTATTCGTTGGGTGCTCTGCTCGGTAAGTTTTCAAAAGCGTGTGTGCCTTTGCCGGGCGGCTGTCCATTGGGCAGCAGACCTATTGATTTGCATTTAAAAGCTTTTGCGGCGTTGGGCGCGGAGTCTAAAATCGAAAAAGGCGTGGTCATGCTCGATGCAAAAGACGGATTGCGCAGTTTGCAAAAGAAAATTTATTTTGATACTGTTTCTGTTGGTGCGACCATGAATACTATGCTTGCGGCCGTAAAAGCTCAGGGCGTTACTACTATTGACAATGCCGCAAGGGAACCTCATGTTGTAGACCTTGCTAACTTCCTTAACTCAATGGGTGCACAGGTCATGGGTGCGGGTACAAGTGTAATTAGAATACGCGGGGTATCACGCCTGCACGGTACGGATTATACGATAATTCCGGATCAAATTGAAGCCGGGACTTTTATGGCGGCCGCTGCTGCCACCGGAGGAGACATTACTGTTACTAATATTGTCCCCAGGCACTTAGAGTATATTACGGCAAAACTTTCCAAAATCGGTGTGAACATTGAGGAGAATGACGATTCCGTGCGTGTGTGGACGGACGGGCCTTTAATGGGAACGGATGTAAAAACCAATCCGCACCCCGGATTCCCTACGGATATGCAGCCGCAGATTGCCGCGTTGCTGTGCATGGCATACGGTACAAGCGTAATTACCGAACGTGTTTGGGAACAGCGGTTCAATTATATCGGGGAACTTACCCGTATGGGGGCTTCTATATCCGTTGAGGGAAAGGTTGCTATTGTTGACGGAGGACAGCAGCTGAAGGGCGCTCCTGTTCAGGCATGTGATTTGCGTGCGGGTGCGGCTCTGATAATAGCGGCTTTAGCGGCCGACGGTATCACAGAGATTGAGAATATCGAACACATTGAACGCGGTTACGACAATATGCCCGAAAAGCTCCGTTTGCTCGGTGCGAACATCAAAGTAAAGGACTTTCCCGACTTGGCGGCCGCAAGCATAGCTTGAGCGGGGAATTCCGCCCGCGTTAGGGGAGCCGCCGAAGGGCATAAAATTTCATTTTAGGCCCGGTGACGCAAAGCGTCACCGTTTCGGGCGAAGCCCGAAACTTCGGCGGCGGGAGAGACGTACTGGACTGCGCCGTAATTACTGCTTTGCTTTTTGGAAAACAGGATTTTAAGAGTTGGTATTAATTTACAAAAAGAGTCCGGTTCGGATTTGCCGCGAACCGGACTCTTTTATTTATTTCAAGAACTATTTCAAGATATAAAACAATCATTCCGGAACAGTTCCGGTACGGACATATTCCTGATATTTATCGTTGTAAGCCGAATAAATACCGTTTCCGTAGGTTGGGGAGTAGTAATGATTCCAACTGAAACAGATGTGTTTTTCGGCATATTTATCCGTTATTTCAAGCTGCTGCACAAACCGAGATACATCCTGCGGAGTCATTGATTCCGTGAAGTTTTCGTTGTTGCTCCAAAAGATTAAACCCGGCTCAGTATCCGCCGCCGATTTCAGTGCCGCTGTCCATTCGTCCAGAACAGGGAAAGTATACGGATTCGCGCCTGCTCCGTCCTGAGGAGCGAAAATATCCCCGCTTCTGAAATCCGTCATGCTGAAAATCCTCTGCCAGAATTCACTGTGCTTTTCCGGGGATGCGTTATACAGCTGCGGGTTGTAAAAACTGCTGATCATAAGCGGTTTCCCGGGGGTTACGGCTGACATATGCTGTGTCCATGCGTTAAAATTGCCGGACAGAATATCTGCATATTCTTCCCAGTATTCCGGAGCCGATACGTCAATATTCCATATTTCACTGTAAAAATACCAGCCGGCGAATTCATTCTCATAACGGTTAAGATATTTTTCTGTAATCTCCGAAACAATTAAGTTCGAGATTCTTGTGTTTTCTGCAAGGAATTCCCTTAAATCACCCGGAGGTCCCCAGCCGTATTCAAACCATTTACTGTCGTTGTATGTTCCGAGCATAAGCTTTATCCCGTATTTGCGGCAGGACTCAAACGCGTACTCAAGCTGGTCGGTCATCTGCCATCCGGCGCTTTCCGGCAGTTCGGACGGATAAAGGCTGTACGTTCCCCAAGGAATTTCAACATCTACGGTGGACTGTATCAGCAGCAT
>JAISVP010000129.1 GCA_031271475.1 Oscillospiraceae bacterium
AATGGGTTATAATTAACATCATATACAGCTTTTGCCGCTTTTATAACCTGTACGGGAAAATTTTCTTCATATTTAGTGCCAAGTCTCCCCACAGGTGTTGCGTTAATAAGCAAATCATATTCTGTATCAGGATTTTGCATATAAGAAAACGGTTTCACTTTCATATTTATTCCGATTCCGGAATTCAGATATGTTTCAGCCAAAGAGTTCGCTTCCCGCAGCCGCTTATCAAAGCTTTCCTGCCTGACGCATACTGTCACAGCCGCACCTTCCCGCAGCATTTCCGAGGCAATCATACTGCCGGTACCGCCAAAACCCGCAAGCAATACCGATTTCCTGCTCAGTCCCGTTATTCCATACAAAAAACCGCTGACATCCGTGTTATACCCCTTTATCAAGCCGTCTTTCGTATCAACACAGTTCACAGCACGGCAGTCAAGTGCCTTCGAGTCGACAATATCCGCACACTCCATTACTGCCTGCTTATACGGCACAGTTACATTTACCCCAGCATACTCATGCAGTATCCTTTCTGTTTCTTCTTTGAATTTTTCACGGGGAACGCAGAGCAATTCATAACTGCCGTCATATCCGCTGAATTCAAACAGCATGGTATGAATCTCTTTTGAAACAGAGTATGACAGATTTTCCCCGATTAACGCAAATTTTTTATTTGTCTGCTTATTCATTATAAACCGCCTGTGTTTTTTGTTATACAGCCATTCCCGACATCTGTTATTCGACAAAGCCCGACATACGCACCCGAATCCGTACCTTGCTATAGCAATTTCGATTGATAACAGGCTAAGCCCATCCTCATCGACGCACGCATTTGCGTGCGAGGTCTGGGCTTTGCCCAGGCCGTAGCCGTTAGAAACGGCTATAACCGTCTCTAATTCTGTTCCACCAATTTGGTTAGAACTTTTCCCGGTCCGAGTTCCGTAAATGAAGTTATGCCGTCAGTCCTCATAGCTCGCAGCTGCTTTGTGAACAGCACAGGATTACACATATGATTCGCCAGCTTTTGCGGCATATCGGTGAAGTCAGTTAATTTGCCTCCTGTTAAGTTTGAATAAAACGGGGTTTCCGGAGGCGAAAATTTAAAGTCTCTAATCTGTTCGCGGAAATCATCTGACGCCGCCGCCATCAGCGGGTGATGAAATGCGCCCGATACTTTTAAAGGTACTGCACGTCCGCCTTTTTGCTTGATAATGTCACAAACGGCATCCACATTCTCAGCTGTCCCCGCTATTACACTTTGAAGCGGAGAATTGTAATTTGCAATAGCGGCATCTGTTCCGGATTCCTTCAGTATATCCTCCACGGTCTGCACCTGCAATTTCAGTACCGCCGCCATTTTCCCAGTGCCTTTGCGTGAGTGCTCATGCGATATTTCCGCACGGATTTTAAGCAGTTTGAACATACTTTCAAGGTCAATCATTCCTGCAGCGTACATTGCAGGATATTCGCCCAGCGAGTGTCCGGCAACGGCCGATCCGGTTAATACGTGCTTTTTGGCAATTTCAAAACACAGAACGCAAACAGCGGCGATTGCCGGCTGGGAATACAGTGTTGAATTCAATTTCTCCGTCTGTGAACCAAAACAGACTTCCTTTAAATCATATCCGAGTATACCGGATGCCGTATCAAATACATATTCCAACTCCGGAAAACTGATTAGATACTCCTCACCCATTCCCGGACTTTGAGAGCCCTGTCCGGGGAATATAAATGCTGTCATTAAAGCTCCTTCCTTTTAGTCAATTTCACCAATTTTTATATAAACTTGAGTGCAAAATTTGTGCGTATTGACAATATTCAGTTTGTCTATTGATTTTTCTTTTTTTTTGTTGTACAATTAGCAGGTGGTTATGATTGCACCGGCTGTTAACCTTAATTATAACATACTGTTTGTTACATTGCAAGCGGATTTTTTGTTGGGAGGTATATTTTTTTATGCATGGCTTAAAAATACTCGGTACAGGGCATTACGCCCCTGAAAATATTATAGACAATGCCTGTTTTGAAAAAACGCTTGACACCACGAACGAGTGGATAACTTCCCGGACCGGCATTAAGACACGCCATATTTCAGTTGACGAACCGTGCTGGCTAATCGGTGCGAAAGCCGCTGAAAATGCTTTACAGGAGGCTAATATCTCCCCTCTTGACATAGATATGATCATTTGCTCTACGGTGACATCCGATTATTATTTTCCGTCGAACGCGTGCCTTATCCAGAAAGAACTCGGAGCCGTAAATGCGGCGGCTATGGATGTAAGCTGTGCATGTACGGGTTTTATTTATGCACTTGAAACGGCAAGACGTTTTCTTATTGACGCAGGCACTGTAAAATATAAAAACATTCTCGTGGTGGGCAGTGAAGTTTTGTCAAAACTTGTGGACTATACCGACCGTTCCACCTGCATACTTTTCGGAGACGGCGCCGGTGCGGCTGTGGTTACCGGCAATGCGGATTCTTCTGTTTCGTGCGTACTCGGTGCGGACGGAAACGGAGGGAAATTTCTCTTCTGCAAGCCTGTAATGCCTAATAGAAATATTTCGGAAACAATCCGGAACATGACCGTAAAGCAATCCGAATGTAAAGATAAGCAGGAATGCGAAAAAATAAACCGAAATCTAAACCCGGACTGGGATTCCGATTTCATATTCCAGGACGGCAAGGAAGTGTATAAATTTGCTACAAAGATTATGCCGTATGCGGTGCGGGAAGTGCTTAAGGCTGCTGATCTTTCCACAGACGATATAGATATGTATTTCCCGCATCAGGCAAATATACGGATCATTCAGACTGCCGCCGCGGCATTGGACGTACCTATTGAAAAGTTTTATATGAATATAAACGAATTCGGTAACACCTCCTCC
>JAISVP010000110.1 GCA_031271475.1 Oscillospiraceae bacterium
GATGACGCAATGGAAATTTTAACCACTATGCTTGCGGGAATTGCGGCAATAAGTCTGCTTGTCGGAGGTATTGGTATTATGAACATCATGTTAGTATCGGTTTCCGAACGCACACGGGAAATCGGTATACGCAAAGCCATCGGCGCATCAAGGGGCAATATACTTGTACAGTTTCTCATTGAAGCACTGGCTATTTCTCTGCTTGGGGGAATGATGGGATTGCTTTTAGCATTTATAATCTTAAAAATTATGGAAAATCCGTTGAATGTTGAATTGAATATGAGTGCCGGTGTTATGCAGTTAGCTGTGTTCTTTTCCATGGCTATAGGAATTATTTTCGGTCTGTATCCGGCTAACAAAGCCTCTAAACTCAGACCGATTGAAGCCTTAAGATACGATGGGTAAGGTATATCCGATTTATAACGGGTGCGGTCTGGGCTTTGCCGGGACACGCACGCATTGCGTGCGTGTCCCGATGAGGAGGACTTCGCTGCCCGTTCGGGGTCGAAATTACTGCAATGTGAGTACGGTGCAGCTAAGTTACCGCACCCTTTTTCCAAATAGACGGAGTAAACAGTATTAAAACCGGAAAAAATTCCAATCTTCCCGCAATCATGCACACAGACAAAACAATTTTAGAAACAGCACTGAAAGAAGAGTAATTGCCCGCCGGTCCAACAATATTTAACCCGGGGCCTACATTGCTTAAAGAAGTGATAACAGCTGTTGCCGATGAAACTATGTCCTTGCCTTCAATTGATATTATCAGCACTGCTGCGGTGAAAAGCATAAAATAAACGAAGAAAAACAATGCTGTCTTGGAAATCATTTCCTCGGATATTTTTTTACCGTTAATTGATACGGGTTTTACACTTGCGGGGTGCAGGATTTTATGAATTTCAAGTTTTGCGGCTTTAAACAGAATAATGAACCGCACTAACTTCATGCCGCCTCCTGTTGAACCTGCACAACAGCCCGTAACCGTAATAAACATCAGAATAACTTTGCTAAGTGTCGGCCACAAGTTATAATCGGCAGTCATAAATCCTGCTGTTGATATAACAGAAGTAACCTGAAAGGACGAATACCTCAGAGCTTCCTCAAAACTGCCGTACAAGCCGGAAATGTTAACTGTAATAATCAAAATGGCAACAATTACTACTCCGAAATATGTTCTTAATTCCTCATCAAAAAAGAATTTCTTAAAATTTCTGCCAATTAAGACGAAATACAGCGAAAAGTTAATCCCGAACAGAAAAAGAAATACTGTAATAATAACTTCAGAAACAGGGTTGCCATATGCGGCGATACTGGAATTCATGCTTGAAAAGCCGCCTGTTCCGGCAGTAGAAAATGCATTGATTACTGCATCGAAAAGCGGATATCCCGCAATTTTCAGCAATAATATAAGTAAAACTGTCATGACTATGTAAATCAGATAAATAATCCTTGCTGTTTCCTGAATTTTAGGCACAATTTTATCCGGTGCGGGCCCGGTGCTTTCTGCCTTTAAAAGATTGACTGAGGATGCGTTTATTGATGGCATTACCGCCATCATAAATGACAGCACACCCATTCCGCCTATCCAATGTGTCAGACTTCGCCAGAATACAATTCCCCTTGGCAGTACTTCAATATTGGTAAGAATTGTCGAACCCGTTGTGGTAAATCCCGATACGGATTCAAAAAAGCAGTCAACAAACCCATTGAAATATCCCGAAAAATAAAGAGGTAACGCACCGAAAACCGACAGTAACACCCATGAAATACCTGCAACAAAGAAAGCATCCCGCACTCTTAAATGTTTGTCTTCCGGTTTTGTTAAAGTAAGCAGTGTTCCAATCACTTCCATAATTACGGTTGTAACAGCAAATACTGCTGCATCCTCGCCGCCGTGTATAAGCGACACAATAAAAGGCAAAACCGTAAACAGTCCGCAAACCCTTAACAGATTCCCCAGTGTCTTTAAAATAAGTCTGAAATTCATATTTTTTAAGCTGCAGCTTCCTCTTTTTCTGTTACAGTCGTTTCTAAGAGCCTGTTCAATATCTTTTTGTGATTGTGCTTTTTGGTGGATTTTTGGCTTTTCTAGGCAAAATTACGCAGTAATGCTTGCGCCTTACAAGGAATTTTAACGATGAAAAACGGAAATTTTGCTGAAAATGACACTTGCCAAAAGATATTGAACAGACTCTAATGACTATGGTCTCGGCAAAGCCGAGACCCGCACGCATTTGCGTGCGTCGATTGATAACAGTCTTGCCTGTTATCAATCGGAATTACTGTACAGTAATTCCAATTAAAAATAGAGATTACTATAAAACTGTCAATTGCCTGAACCCAGCCGCCCGGATTAAACGGTTATAAAGTGCAAGTCCGATACCGTGTTTTTCGGGAGTACGTATATAGACAGTCTGTGCACCGAGTTTATCGAGTTCCCGGAAACATTTAAAAAGGTTCTGTGCATTTTTTTCATATGTGTCTCCGAATGTGATATGCCGGAACGGAAAACTTTCCCCGTCTTTATCGGACAGAAGTGCATAAGTATGCGGAGTATAATGTTCCATAACATATCTTGCAAAATTTTCAAAGCTTCCGTCTATAAGAATGATTTCAGCTTTCGGGGAATAATGAGTATACTTCATTCCCGGAGATGCTGTCTGATCAGATTGAATTTCGGATGGCTGTCCGCAAACTGAACTGTCAATCATAACAGCTTTGCAATATGGAAGTAATTTTTCTTTTGTAATAATTCCCGGCCGCAGAATTCTTACGATTTCCGGTGAGTCAAACGAAATAACCGTGGATTCAATTCCGAATTCACATTCTCCGCCATCAACTGCGGCAGGTATAATGCCGTCAAAATCATCAAGAACATGCTGTACAGTTGTCGGACTGGGCTTTCCGGAAAGGTTTGCACTTGGTGCGGCAATCGGTATGCCCACAAGTGTGATAATCTTTTTAAAAATCGGATGGGATGGAACCCTTACAGCGACCGTATCCAATCCTCCTGAAGTTATACTCGGAATATTCCTGCGTTTTTTTAGCACCATAGTAAGAGGACCGTCCCAAAATATCTTACCGAGTATATATGCAAGCGGAGGAATATCTCTTGCAACGGTTCCA
>JAISVP010000149.1 GCA_031271475.1 Oscillospiraceae bacterium
TGGCTTTTCTAGGCAAAATTCCGCAGTAATGCTTGCGCCTTACAAGGAATTTTAACGCTGAAAAACGGAAATTTTGCTGAAAATGACACTTGCCAAAAGATATTGAACAGGCTCTAAGCTATAGTAGAACAGGCAAAGCCGAGACCATAGCGCTATATTACTGACCGTTAACAAAGCCGTTAACCAAATTAACGATTTCTTCTTTATATTCCTTGAATTTGTTAAGTTCATCATTGCCGATATCGTACTTAACCTTAATGACTTTTTCAAATATTCCCGAATCAAGAAGTTTCTTTATCAGCACACGGTTATCAACAGCGGCCTTGCACTGCCGGTACAGACAGACAATTAAATCCATCATAAGGTATTGCTTTTCAAGAGATACATAGGTATCGTCTTTATGATAGGCATTCTGCTGTAAAAATCCAACCCGTATTACTCTTGCGATTTCTATAACAAGCTTTTGGGATTCGGGTAAAACATCCGCACCGATCAGCTTTACAATTTCCATCAGTTTTTCTTCCTCTGCCAAAAGTCCGGAAATTGTCTTACGCACGGATAAAAAGTCCTTACTTACGTTTTCTGCATAGAACTGAGCAAGGTCGTCCGTATACTCACTGTAACTGGTAATCCAGTTAATGGCAGGATAATGTCTTGCGTATGCCAGTGACTTATCCAATGCCCAGAAACATCTGACAAACCGTTTTGTGTTCTGTGTGACAGGTTCTGAAAAATCTGCGCCTTGCGGGGATACCGCACCGATTATTGTAACTGATCCTTCGCTTCCGCTGAGTGTTTCAGCATATCCGGCACGCTCGTAAAATTCTGAAAGTCTTGACGGCAAATATGCGGGAAAACCTTCCTCCGCAGGCATTTCTTCAAGTCTTCCGGATATTTCGCGCAATGCCTCCGCCCAGCGTGATGTGGAATCCGCCATAATCGCAATATGATAGCCCATATCACGGTAGTATTCCGCAAGCGTAATGCCTGTGTAAATAGACGCTTCCCTTGCGGCAACCGGCATATTTGATGTATTTGCAATCAATACTGTTCTGTCCGTAAGCGGACGGTTAGTCTTCGGATCAATCAGTTCTGCAAATTCTGTAAGAACCTGAGTCATTTCATTGCCGCGTTCCCCGCAGCCGATATAAACGATAATGTCAGCGTCACACCATTTTGCTAGCTGGTGCTGAGTCATTGTTTTTCCGGTGCCGAACCCCCCCGGAATTGAAGCCGTACCGCCTTTTGCAATCGGCAGAATACTGTCAATAACACGCTGTCCGGTAATTAACGGGCGTGTAATTTCAAGCCGTTTTGTTACAGGTCTTGGCTGACGTATAGGCCATTTATGGCATAAAGTCAGTACTTTATGCGTTCCGTCCTCAAGCTTAAGCGTGATAATTGCGTCATTAATACGGTGCTTTCCGTCTTCACAAACATGAACGGCTTCTCCGCTTACATTCGGAGGAACAAGGCAGCAATGAGTTATTACAGGCGTTTCCGGACATGTTGCATACACCTGCCCGCCGGTTAAATACTCTCCGGCTTTAACCTTAACCGTAACATCATATTCAAGTTCAGTATCAAGCGTAATATCGCCGCTGCCTTCCGCAATAAATGCACCCTGCATTTCTTCAAGTTTTTTCAGCGGGCGTTCAATTCCGTCAAAAATCCCGGACATAATTCCGGGACCGAGTGTTACGCACAGCGGCTCGCCCGTCCCGCGGACAGGTTCACCTACCTTAAGTCCTGTTGTGGTTTCATACACCTGTATGGTTGTAAATTCCTCACTGATACCGATAACTTCACCGGTTAGCCGCTTATTGCCGACATACACCATTTCAAGCATGGAAAAGTTTTTTGTGTTTGCCACTTTAACAATAGGTCCGTTTACAGCACTCACGGTATTTTCTGCCGGAATATCTGAATCTTCACTTAATATCGGACTGGTGTCTGCGGTAACTTCCGGTTCAGCGCTAAGCAATGCCCCTAAGCTTAACTGTCTGTCAAGCGCATCGTCAAAGGTACGGTCGTCTAAAATATTTTTGTTTTTATTATAAAGACTCAAGCCTCCGATTCTGATTGCACTGTCTGACTCCACAGCCGGTAAAATTCCGAATAGTTCTTTTATTTTTTCAGCAAGGGCTTCCCCATACAGCCGGAAGTCTTTTTCACTCAGTGAAACGGTACATACTCCGTCGTCCAGCAGATCCGGATTAATAAGCGTAACCAAATGCCCGAAATACATTTCCGACTGTGTGAATTCCTCAAGCCGTGAACGTATATCCCCGGCTAACCGGTTTGTCAGTGTCTGCCTGTGTTTAAGCAGGTCTTTTTTTAATGCGTGAAAAGCATTTGACTCCAGTTTTCTGTAACTGTTTTCCAAAAGAGCGGTCTGCTCTGTAAGTCTTGTATGCGATTGAAGTTCCGATTCGTCTTTAACTTTTCTAATCAGAGCTTCTGCCTGTGCTTTAACATCTTTAATTTCACTGTCAACCTGCCTGTCAATAGCTTCATTAACGGCAGCAGAAAATCTGTCAAGCTTTCTGCCTATGGTAACTTTTTCTTTTTGTTCTGCGAACTTTGACGCCATAACGCAAACACCACCTTTAGCTTAGTTTAAGCCCGATGGACTCCCGGACATATTCGGATATAACTTTTTCAACGTCATAAGTCAGATGTCTGTCCGGGATTCCTATAACAAGCGGAAACGGATTGTTTAGCTTAAAACTGTTAATCTCATCCGCACATAACAGCATAAGTTTTCCGGTTATCAAAACGATTGATGTTTTTTCAGGGATGTTTTCAAGTGCGTCAAGAACCTCTTCACGTGTCTGCACTGTTATCCCCGGTATGCCCGCAAGACGCATACCGACTTTTGTATCAACATTGTCACTAATCAGAAACATACCTTAAATCCGCCATTTTCATCAGATTTTATTTAAAATCAGGAAGGAGATAATAAATGCGTAAAGTGCAATACCTTCACCGAGTGCGACAAATATCAACGCTTTTGAGAAGGATTCCGGAGTTTCCGCAGACGCCCCGATTGCCGCAGGTCCCGCACCGGCTATGGCGATTCCGCATCCGATTGAGCCTAAACCTATGGACAGAGCCGCGGCAATAAAGCCCGCACCTCTTGATCCGTCTGACATTGCAGCCGCTGTTTCGGCAGCAGCCGCAGCATCAATAAGTCCGAAAACAGGCAGCACAGTAGCTGCAAGCATTACCGCAAAAAACGCACAGAAATTAAACAGCAGGGTTTTCTTAAAAGATTTCCCGCTTTTTTTATGTTTTATGCAGTAAAGCATAGGGGTAAATAAAATTGCCACAATAAGCAGCGGTAACAGCAGTAATGATACCAAAGAATAAATATTCATAACGATTCCTCCCAGTTAACTGTTAACATTAAATTTTAAACTTACAAAAGCACGTCCTTCCGCTTCATAAAAGCGGGAAAACATTTCATAGAACACCAGACGCAGGACTTGTATTCCAACAAGAAGACCTTCCATAACGATTACAAAAATGTTTCCTATAATCATTGCAGCCGGCGTAACGGCACCGCTTGCCGATTCCGCCAGCATCATAACTACGGACATCATTCCCGCATGAGAGAATATGAAACCGCCGACCCTTATAAATGACAGGGAATTGCTTGCATATCCTAACATAAACTCAAACAGCTCAAAGAAATTTGATACGATAAAATCCGCAATTCCATGAAATTTGTACTTTTCCTTCCTCATAGCCGCACCGAGCGGTTCGCGTAAAAACATTGCAAGCACCGGCAAAATAATAACAAATGTCACATAAAGCGGCGTGAGCAGTTTTATGTCAAAAAGTATAGGCGAAATCAACCCCGCAACAAGTCCGGTAAAAAACACAAGTCCCGCAATTCCGTTGTTTCCGAACACCGCTTCCGTGTAATTTTTGTCAAGCAGCCTGTAGATGATATTGATTATAATTGAAATAACAATTATTACACCGCCAAGTGCAACCGAACCGTAAACTATTGTGTTTATCTGCTGCATTACCTCAAACGGTTTATGCTCAAACCCAACAAGCTGATACAGCGGCGTAAGCAGTTCCTCAAGACCGAACACGGATCCGTAAATTAATCCGAAAAATGCGCTTGATATACCCACACGGGTAAGTATTCCACCCAGCGGGTTTTTAAATTTCTTTCCTATCAGGAATCCCAAAACCGCAAGCACTAACCCCTGTCCCAAATCTCCGAACATAATCCCGAATAAAACCGTATATGTCAGTGAAACAAAACCTGTCGGGTTAAATCCGCCGTATTTCGGCAGACCGTACATTCCCACAAACATTGAGAACGGCTCGGCGAATTTACTGTTTTTCAATTTAATCGGCACAGGCATACGCGGTTCGGATGTGGGGGATTTAAGTTTTACGGTAACGTCTTCTAAGTCCTTAAAGAGAGATTCAAATTCCGCGGATTTGTTTTCCGGAATGAACCCGACAATAAAAAAGAATTTCAAAAATTCCCCGTTGAATACAGAAACGTACCGTTTAAGACCGGATATATATGCCCGGTATGCCGCCTGGCAGTAAACTTTATTGAGCTGCTGTCTGTTTTCATTCAATATCCGGCTTTGTTCTTTTTTAAGGATATCGAGCTGTTCCTTGTTGTCTTTCAGGAGCGTTTCCAATTTCTCCGCTTCTTCCAACGGCGTTCCCGTAATAAAGTCCGGCAGCCATATACGCTCAAAGTACAGACTTTTCATGATATTATCGACTTCCGGCATACTGTCAACCGGCGTGAAATACATACCCCAGTAATAGCTGTCGTCCTTATCGTAATGCACGAACTCAAATGTTTTATCATCGTAATATTCAAGTTTCTGATAGCTTGAAATAGGCAGTTTCCCAAACCGTATACGGATATTGCTGATATTGAACAGCCGCTCAAGTCCTATATTCATACCGTGCAGATGCTTAAGCTGAGTCAGTTCTTTTTCATGCCGTGATATAGACGATTCCAAAGTACTGATACTGCCGGTAATTTCCTTAAGTTTTATTTCAATTTCATCAATAAAACCTGCCGAAGCTTCTAAACTGTCAGCACAGCAGCCAATATCCGGAACACAGTTCGCCGTCAGACTTTCAATCTCATTGGCAGGTAAAATGCTTTTCAGTCTGCCAAGCAGTGTTTCATATGAACTGTCATCGGGTAACGTCATGAAATTCCCAAGGTTTTCCACAGAATCCCTTGAGTTTTCTATGTGGAAACAGCCGCTGCGGACAATTCGCCCCAGCACCTCGTCAAGGCTGACGCACTCAGAGTCCTCCATAAATGAATCGGATTCCCGGCTTAAAATTCCTGCTATATTCACAAGACGCATCTTTTCCATTTTTCAGCAGTCCTCCCATTTTCTTAACCGTCAGAAGTAATCAGCATTTTTTCAATATAGGATACACTTTTTCCGTATCTGATCCCCTCAATAATTCTGGTAATGTTTTTAAGTTCCGTTTCAAACAGATAAGTGACTGCGTGCAGACTCACCGCCGCATGGGTAGAAAACTCCAAAGCACGCCTTGCGAGATTGTACCTCAGTTTGTAAAGCTGTCTTTCAAACTCCACCGACTGTGCCGATGCCGGGAATATCTCGCCGTTCTCCCCGGCTGACATACCGCCGTCCGTGATATTCAGTTGTGCAATGCCGGGAAGCTGTTTCCCGTAAACGGTTTCTGACAGCACTTTAAGGAACACACTCACACTCTGCGCATTTACCAATTCGTCACTTTTACGCTTTGAAATCCTTCCGTCAAACGGAAGCATATTTTCTTTTACTGTCTTTACATCCGCATTAAACACGCTTTTAAGACGGTATGCATTAATAATATTGATAAGATCCACCTGTGTTTTTATTTGCAGAAGCAATTCATCCCGCACACCGTCCGTAAAACTTTCCTTTGCGGTATTCATAAGCCAGTTAAGGTAATATGTCCGCAGATTCCGCTCGCACTGTGTGAAATCGGAATGACTGTCAAGTTTTGACAAAACAGTGTAATAGTCCGTACCTTTAAGGGAATCCGACAGTTCCTTAAAAGTTTTTGCTCTTGCCGCCGACACGATATCAAAACTTGCCATATGCAGCAGTGAAGCAGGCAAAGATACTATATAATCCCCGGCAGTGTTCGCTTTCAGTCTTAAAATCATGTTTAAAATCTGCACGATTTCGAGCCACACGATATGAAATCTGTAGAACGGCTTTTTGTTCAGTTCCTGAAACGCACAGAACCCGTAATACATTTCAAGCACACAGTTCTGCAATATTTCTTCAAGCAGTCCCCTATGGACAGTAAGCGTATCCAGACCCGCCAAAGCCTGTGCATAGTGCGTATTTCTCTTAAGGTATTCGGCAATATCGCATACATTCTTACAGCCGAGCATATCGCGGTACTGTTCATTAAGGATTCTCTTGCCGTATACCGCACGGATTTTCGCCACGGTTGCGTTAAGACTCAATTCGGCTAATGTTTTCATACTTCACCTAAGATTTTTTTTAAAACATTCTTCGTAACCGCAATATGCCGCTTTGCGAAATCAGCGTCAGCTTCTTTCATTTTACGTTCACGGGTGCTTTCAATTTCAGCCATTTTTAAGTTATGCTGCACTTCAAGGTCATGCTTAAGATTACGGATTTTTGTATCTGTGTCTTTTTTTGACTTTATACGGATATTTTCAGCGTCCGCCTGTACTTTTTTCAAAACATCCCCTTTAATATCCACCGCACTCTTCAGCCGTGTGCACGCATCGCTGTCAATTTCAATTATTCTGTTCACTACACTGCCCATTTTATTTGTCATAATCTCCGTATTTTCCATTACCCGTTTTCCCCGTCAATATCCGCGTCAACAAAAAAGCTTTCCAATTTTCGGCGTGATTCTTTAATTTTGTCGTTCATGCCCGTAATTGCGCCGGATGTCGCCGAAATCGTTTCCCTGTACGCCGCCGCTGTTTTTTGTAAAGATTCGCTGAACGCTTTCGTTGTTTTGTCTAAAGACTCTTGCAGTACTCCGGTCGTTTTGTCATAAGAAGCTGTGATTGCCTTTGTTTCATTCCTAAACGCTTCTATTGTTTTTTGTAAAGACTCTTTCAGCACGCCGGTTGTTTTGGCATAAGATTCTGTGATTGCCTTCGTTTCATTCCTAAACGCTTCTATTGTTTTGGCATAAGATGCTGAGATTGCCTTCGATTCATCACTAAACGCTTCCGTTGCTTTTTGTAAAGACTCTTGCAGTACACCGGTTGTTTTGGCATAAGATTCTGTGATTGCCATTGATTCATTCCTG
>JAISVP010000187.1 GCA_031271475.1 Oscillospiraceae bacterium
AAAAGAATATAAGGCAAATCCCGAAAGGATGGCAAAAGGTACAGTTATTGAAGCACGCCTTGACAAAGGGAAAGGTTCGATTTCCACAGTGCTTGTCCAGAACGGAACACTCCATACGGGGGATGTGATTATAGCCGGTACCGCCGTGGGACGTATTCGTGTTATGACGGATGACAAAGGTAAAGTGGTAAGACATGCCGGTCCGTCAACTCCTGTGGAGATTACCGGACTTACCGGTGTTCCGAGTGCCGGCGATGTGTTTAACGCTGTTGAGGATGAAAGACTTGCACGCGAGCTGGCACAGCAGCGTATTCACATAACAAAACAGGAGCGTTTCGGAACGGCCGCGCCTGTATCGCTTGACAATCTGTTCAGTCAGATTGAATTGGGTGAGATAAAAGAACTGCGTATCGTTGTCAAAGCGGACGTGCAAGGTTCTGTCGAGGCAGTAAAGCAGTCACTTGAAAAGATTTCTAATGAGGAAGTGCGTGTTAAAGTAATTCACGGCGGAGTCGGGGCTGTATCTGAGAGTGACGTTATGCTTGCCGATGCGTCCAATGCGATTATTGTAGGGTTCAATGTCCGTCCGGATCCGGTAGCCGCGGAGAGTGCGGCAATGAGCAAGGTTGATTTGAGATTTTACCGCATAATCTATGATGCGATTGAAGAAATTACCACAGCTATGAAAGGTATGCTTTCACCAAAATACCGTGAGGTGGAATTAGCAAGGATTGAAGTGCGTGAAGTCTACAAAATAACAGGTGTGGGAATGGTTTCGGGCTGTTATGTGTTAAGCGGAAAAGTGCCGCGTAATGCACAGATGCGTGTTTTGCGTGACGGTATTATAATTTCAGTTGATAAAATTGACAGCTTAAAGCGTTTTAAAGACGATGTAAAGGAAGTTGCCGAAGGGTATGAGTGCGGTATTTCGCTTGAAAAATTCAGTGATGTGAAAACAGGTGATATCTATGAAGCATTCATTGTAGAAGAGTACAGAGAAGATTAGGAACTGTCATGAAGATTTGGATGTAAGCCGTTTTAACTGACGGACATGAAAGGAGACAGGAATGCACAGTTACAGAGTAAGCCGTATGGCTGAGGATATAGCACGGGAACTGTCAGTAATAATGCGGGGTCTGAAAGATCCGAGAATTACTCCTATGACAGGTATAGTTAAGGTTGATTTGTCGGGGGATTTGTCACATTGCAAGATTTATGTTTCATGTATTGAAGGTATGGACGCGGCAAAGAAATCTGCGGAGGGTTTGCAGTCGGCGGCGGGTTTTATTAAGCGTGAACTGTTTTCAAAGCTTGATGTACGCAAATGTCCTGATTTGAAGTTTATTGCGGATGATTCCATTGCGCAAAGTGCTGAAATAAGCAAGATGATAGACGAAGTGAACGGCTGAGTGACTGAATTTGAGCGTAACTTTATCATAAGAAGGCTTGCGAACAGTAAATGTACGGCGAGGTGTTATGTATGCTGGTTAGTCTTAAACACACAGCAAAACTGCTGAAAGAACAGGATAATTTTCTGTTGCTTATGCATCAAAGTCCGGACGGTGATACGATTGGGGCATGTTACGGTTTGGCGTATGTATTACAGGCAATGGGGAAGAATGTACGGACATTGTGCAGTGATGAACTTCCAAAGAAATATGAGTTTTTGTATAGGGATTTTGTGCAGAGCAAAGAGGTACGGAGCAGATTTACAGTCAGTTTGGATATTGCGGACACTAAACTGCTTGGCCGGTATGAACAAACATATGCCGGTAAAATCGCACTGTGTATTGATCATCATATTTCAAATACGCTGTACGCGGAGAATACTTTACTTGATGCGGGAGCGGCGGCAGTTTGTGAAATTGCATATGCTGCGGCAAAGCTTTTGGATATACAGATACCGTCAAAATCGGCGCTGTGCTTTTATACGGGTATAGCAACGGATACAGGCTGTTTTAAATTCGGTAATGTAACCCCGCAGACGCACATACTTGCGGCGGAAATTATGGAGAAATATCCTAATGACTATGCAGCGGTAAATCATCTGCTCTTTGATGTAAAAAGTGCCGTAAGGATTAAATTGGAAACTGTACTGCTGGAGAATATGGAGTTTTACAGCGGCGGCAGATGTTCGGTTACTTGGGTGACATCCGAAGATATTGACAGATTGGGCGGAGAATGCGAACTGGACGGTCTTTCCGCAGTTGCGCTTCAGCCTCAGGGGACAGAAGTCGGTATACTTATAAGGCAAAAAGGAAACAGTGAGATATTTAAGGTATCAATGCGTTCGACAGGGAATATAGACGTGGCAAGCACCTGTAAGAAATTCGGCGGAGGCGGACATAAAAATGCAGCGGGAGCAACTGTGTCTTTGCCGCTTGGCGAAGTGAAAAAAAAGTTTGCTCTTGAAGCGGACAGGCTGATTAGAGAACACTTGAGTGCAAATTAGATTTTTTGGGAAGGACTGAATGAGTCTGATGAACAGTGAGCAACAGGAATCTTTGAACGGAGTCCTTGTGCTGAATAAACCCCAAGGGTTCACCTCATTTGATGCAATAGCGAAACTTCGCGGTATTTTGCATACAAGAAAAATCGGGCATTCCGGAACGCTTGATCCTATGGCGACAGGGGTATTGCCGGTATTTATAGGCTCGGCGACAAAAGCGGCGGATATGCTTCCGGACAGTACAAAATCGTATACGGCACGGTTCAGACTGGGACTTACAACGGATACGCAGGATATAACGGGGAAAGTTCTGAGTGAAACAACGGATTTTGATGTAAGTGAAAAAGATATATTGAATGTCATTGAAAGGTTTAAAGGAGAAATTCAACAGCTGCCGCCGATGTTTTCGGCGAAGAAAGTAGGCGGGAAGAAGCTGTATGAATTAGCGCGTAAAGGCATAGAAATTGAGCGTTCAAATCAGACGGTTACTGTATATTCCATAACGCTTGAAGATTTCGACGCAGTCGGCGGCAGTTTGAATGTAGTATGTTCCAAAGGCACTTATATCCGTACGGTTATACATGATATAGGGCAGTTTCTCGGAACCGGCGCGGTTATGACAGCGTTAACAAGGCTGTCTTCGGGCAGTTTCACAATCGCCGGAAGTTTAACATTTGAGCAGATTGAGGAATTGGCAAGAGGCAATGCTCTGCAATTGATTCCGGTAGAAAGTCTTTTTATGTATATGCCGGAAATACGGCTTAATGAGTCTGAAACAGTGAAGTACAAAAACGGTGTGAAGTTGAAAAGACCGCAGTATGGCGAATTTAGAATTTATGCGGATTCAGGGGGGTTTTTAGGGATAGGCAGCAATGAAAACGGACTTTTGAGGGTGAGGAAAAATTTCTAACTTGGAATTGCCGTTGGGTTATTGTAATTTGCTGATGTTTATGAATATTTTGTTATGAGCATATTAGTGTTAGGGATTTTTGACGGTGTTCATCTTGGGCACAGAGCGGTAATAGAATCTGCTGTCAATAAGGGTGAGGTTGATGTATTTACATTTTCCGCACAGACTATGCAGATAAAAAAAGGTGAGGATTTAGAATATATTTATTCCGAAAGCCAAAGAGCAGAGCTTTTGCGCAATCTTGGAGCAAGGCAAATCCGGTCTTCCGATTTTGGAGATTTTAAAAATAAATTACCGGAAGAGTTTGTAAAAGAAGTAATAGCCGGACAGTTTCAGGGGGTATGTGTCGGCGGGGATTTCCGCTTTGGTAAAGGCGGGTTGGCGGATGTTGAAAAATTGCGGGAATTCGGAAAGATACATGGCTTTGATGTATACATCCTTCCGGATGTGTTCAAAGGCGGTTATGCAGTATCGTCAAAACGGATCCGTCAGCATTTGAAAAATGGAGAAATTGCACAGGCAAATGAATTGCTCGGAGGGAATTATCACATTAAGTCGGAAGTAATGTACGGAAACCGCTTGGGAAATACAATCGGATTCCCGACAATAAACCAGTACTTTGAAGATTATGTGCTTAAGCCGAGATTCGGGGTATATGCGGGGAAAGTATACCGTAACG
>JAISVP010000015.1 GCA_031271475.1 Oscillospiraceae bacterium
ATTTCAAATATTCTTTGTTTTCGCTGTACAGTGTGACATTCCAATAGTAATAGCTACCATTTCCACTTTCCCTAAACTCAAATGAAACTTTGCCGTCTTTCGGGAGGGTGAACTCGTAAACATTAACTTCATCTTCGGTTTCTAAATTATCAGTTACCGAAAACAGTTCTATATATTCCGCAAAAACTACTGCGGAATTCCCTATGTACAGCGTTCCCGCCAAAGTAAACAGCATTGCCAGCGCGGTCACGGTCGCCGTGAATTTGTTTTTTAAAGTTTTCATACAGTTCTCCTTACATTTAATATGGAAACCGGCGGATGAATTTCTTCATCAAGTGAAAATTCACCCGCCGTTCCGTCTGCCTTGAAGTTATTCAAGACCGCTTCTATTTAGTGGTTTTGTTGTTCACACCGGACGTTTTGTTTTCTATACGGTTAACTTCCGGATCCGGTTCTTTTTTTGATACAGGTTCGGGCTGTGCTTTTATTTCCGCCGGCTTTACCTCTGCGGTTTTAACTGCGGAAGTCACTGCCGGAATCTCTTTATTTGCCAGTCCTGCAAGATACTTATAGCGTTCTTTGGCGTGCTGTGCCGCAATATCGAACAGCATTTCCGCTCTTTCCGGATTCTGCTGAATTAAAGACATATAGCGTACTTCACCTTTTAAGAAGTCCTTATATCCGTCCGTATTCGGCTGTTTTGAATCAAGAACAAACGGGTTCTTACCCTCGGCTTTCAATTCCGGGTTATATCTGAACAAATGCCAGTAACCCGCTTCAACGGCGCGTTTTTCTTCGGCTTTTGAGTTTGCCATGCCAACCTTAATACCGTGGTTGATACACGGAGCATATGCAATAATCAGGGACGGCCCGTTATATGCTTCCGCCTCGTTCATTGCCTTAATGCATTGATTCATATCCGCACCCATTGAAATACTTGCAACATAGACATTGCCGTAACTCATTGCAATGCTTGCAAGGTCTTTTTTTGCGGATTCCTTACCTGCCGCCGCAAACTGTGCGATTGCACCTGTAGGTGTTGATTTTGAGGACTGACCGCCTGTATTAGAGTAAACTTCCGTATCAAATACAAGGATATTCACATCCTCGCCGGATGCGATCACATGGTCAAGTCCGCCGAAACCAATATCATATGCCCAGCCGTCGCCTCCGAATACCCAAACAGATTTCTTATTGAGGTAATCTTTATTTTTAAGGATTACATTCTTATTCTCGCAATTGCAGTCGCAAGCTTCAATCTCCGCAATAAGCGCGGCAGTGGCAACGGCATTCTCCGCGCCTGAATTAACGGTTTCAAAATAATCCTTTATTGCTTTTTTTACTTTCGGATTCTTTGAGTCTTTTTCCATAAAAGCAAGCTTTTCCATAAGTCTTGCCCTTACCGTTTTTTGCGCCAAATAAATTCCGTATCCGAATTCAGCATTGTCCTCAAACAGCGAGTTCGCCCATGCGGGCCCTTTGCCTTCTTTATTGACGGTATAAGGTGTTGACGGAGCTGAACCGCCCCAGATTGAGGAACATCCGGTTGCGTTAGCGATATACATTCTGTCACCGAACAGCTGCGTTGCCAATTTAGCATAAGGCGTTTCGCCGCATCCCGCACACGCACCCGAGAATTCAAGCAGCGGCTGTTTGTACTGTGAACCTTTTATCGTAGACGGCTTAAACTTCTCAATTACTTCTTTATTTTCAGGCAGGCTGACACAGTAGCTGAAAATTTTCTGTTTTGCCGCCTGTGAATCAAGAGACTTCATAACGAGTGCTTTTTCGCCCTTTTTACCGGGACAAACATTAACGCACAGTCCGCAGCCCGTACAGTCAAGGCTTGAAATACCCATCGTCATACTGTAACCGGGCATACCCGTCATTGGCACAGCAGTCTTCTTAACATATACCGGCGCTTTTTCCTCTTCTTCTTTACTTAATGCAAACGGACGGATAACAGCGTGAGGACATACATACGAACAGAAATTGCACTGTATGCAATTATCGCTCACCCAACACGGAACATCAACGGCAATACCGCGTTTTTCATATGCCGCTGAACCTTGCGGGAACGTGCCGTCCGGCATACCGGCAAATGCGGAAACAGGCAGACTGTCACCCTTTTGAGCATTGCACGGGATTTGAACAGTGTTCACAAAATCAGTCAATGCCTGATTGGAACTCTTAATATTTTGCAGACCCATAGGGGTATCTTCCGCTTTCTTCCAGCCGGAAGGGATTTTTACTTTTACAAAACTCTCACAGCCCGCATCAATCGCGTCATGATTCATCTTAACGATTTTTTCGCCTTTTTTGGAGTAAGAAGCCGTTGCCGCATCTTTCATATACTTCACAGCGTCCGCAATCGGAATTATGCCCGACAGTTTAAAGAATGCAGATTGCAGAATTGTGTTAATTCTGTTGCCAAGTCCGATTTCCTTACCGAGTTTAACGCCGTCAATCGTATAGAACTTGATTTTATTCATTGCGATATAGCGTTTTACCTGACCGGGAAGATTGTCCTCAAGCTCTTTTGCATCCCATGACGTATTCAAAAGGAATGTACCTCCGGGCTTGATTTCGTTTACAATATCATATTTATCCATATAGGACTGATTATGACACGCAACAAAATCCGCACGGGTGATAAGATAGGTGGATTTAATCGGATTCTTTCCGAAACGCAAATGGGAAACAGTAACACCGCCTGATTTTTTTGAGTCATAAGCAAAGTATGCCTGCACATTAAGCCCGGTATGATCCCCAATAATCTTGATGGAGTTTTTATTTGCACCGACAGTACCGTCCGAACCGATTCCCCAGAATTTGCAGGATGTTGTACCTTCCGGATCGGTTGCATAATCAAGGTTAACAGGCAGTGATAAATGAGTTAAGTCGTCATGAATACTTACTGTGAAACGTGCTCTTGCATCGGGCTTAAAGTCCGCATTGGCAAAAATAGCCGCAATATGGGCAGGATTTGTATCTTTAGATCCTAAGCCGTAACGTCCGCCGAATACTGTAACATCATGGAAGTGAGAATTTTTTAATGCTGCAACAACATCAAGGTAGAGCGGTTCTCCGAGCGCACCGGGTTCTTTAGTGCGGTCCAGCACAGAAATCTGCTTAACTGTTGACGGCATTACTTCGATAAGTTTATCCGCACGGAAAGGTCTGTAAAGGCGGACTTTTATAACTCCGTATCTGCCTCCCTCGGCATTAAGCGCATCAACTGTTTCCTCAATGGTATCGTTAACCGAACCCATAGCTATAATGATGTGTTCGGCATTTGGTGCGCCGTAGTAGTTAAAGAGTTTGTAGTCCGAACCGGTCAGTTCGTTAACTTTGTTCATATATTCTTCTACAATATCCGGGAGTGCGTCATAATAAGGGTTGCACGCCTCTCTTGCCTGGAAGAAAATATCAGGATTCTGCGCCGTACCTTTCAATACAGGATGTTCCGGATTTAATGCTCTTTCGCGGAACGCGTCAATTGCGTCCATATCCACAAGATCTTTGAGTGTTTCTGTATCCCAGGTATAAATTTTCTGAACTTCATGTGAAGTGCGGAAACCGTCAAAGAAATGCAGAAACGGAACACGACCCTTGATGGAAGCAAGGTGAGCGACAGCGCCTAAGTCCATAACTTCCTGCGGGTTAGTTGCACAAAGCATCGCATAGCCTGTCTGACGGCATGCGTATACATCGGAATGGTCTCCGAATATGTTCAGTGCGTGTGATGATACACATCTTGCGGAAACATGAATAACTGACGGTAACAATTCACCGGCAATTTTATACATATTCGGTATCATCAGCAATAAGCCCTGTGACGCGGTATAGGTTGTGGTAAGTGCGCCCGCCGACAAAGAACCGTGAACGGCGCCGGCAGCACCTGCCTCGGACTGCATCTCTACAACGCTGACAGGACGCTCAAAGATATTTTTCTGTCCCTTGCTTGACCATATGTCAGTAACTTCCGCCATTACTGACGAGGGAGTAATTGGGTATATAGCCGCCACCTCGGTAAACGGATATGACGCCCATGCGGCGGCATTATTGCCGTCCATTGTTTTTTGTACTCTTGTGATTTTTTCCATTTTTTCCTCCTAAAATTTTTCTCATTTTTTACGTTAGGGAAACCCGTCTACATTCTAACATAATATTTCCCAAAAGTCAACAGTTTTTATTTGTTTTCGGGCAAGACCTGTATTTTTACCAAGAATATTTTGTATTTAACAGCGTCAAACATCGCATTTTATTATTAATCCGCAAATAAACTTCCGCACTTCGCAGCAAAGCCGCCCGTGAGTTTATTTGCCCGAATCACACTGTTTCCCGTCAGGCGTGCTCCTGACAGCCGAAACAGACAGCGAATATTTAAAACGCTTTATACACTGATTAACGCGCTCTTTCATAATAGTCTGAAATAGCGGCTTTAATAGCCTGTTCGGCAAGCACTGAGCAGTGAAGTTTTTCTCCGGGCAGTCCCTCAAGCGCCTCAACTACCGCCTTGTTTGTCAGTTTTAGCGCCTCGTCTATAGTCTTGCCCATTACGAGTTCCGTAGCCATTGATGATGTAGCTATTGCCGCGCCGCATCCGAATGTTTTAAACCTCACATCTGTTATAATTCCGTTTTCCACTTTGATATACATTTTCATTATATCACCGCACTTTGCATTCCCTACTTCTCCGATTCCGTCAGCGTTCACAATTTCTCCTACATTCCTCGGATTTGCAAAATGCTCCATAACTTTTTCACTGTACATATTTCCGCTCCTTTTAATTTTTCCATACCGGCGACATATTCCGGAGTTTGCCGACCACCTGCGGCACTGTTTCTATGATATAATCTATATCTTCATTCGTTGTTTCATCCCCGATTGTAATCCGCAAAGAACCGTGCGCTACTTCATGAGGCAAACCTATGGCAAGCAAAACATGTGACGGATCCAGTGAACTTGATGTGCAAGCCGAGCCGGACGAAACAGCAATACCTTTTAAATCCATTGCCAGTATAATTCCTTCACCTTCTATACTGCCGAAACTTATATTTACATTCCCGCAAATCCGATGAGATGCAGAGCCGTTAAGTCTTGTTTCCGGAATTTTCAGCAGTTCGGAAATAAGCCTGTCCCTCATTTTCTCTAACCTTGCCGTTCTTTCCGGAATACCGGAAGCAGCGTCTTCAATAGCAGTTCCAAGTCCTACTATACCGGGAACATTTTCTGTTCCGGCACGTTTGCCTGACTCCTGTGCTCCCCCCGTTATAAGAGAAGGTAATACTATACCTTTACGGACATACAGTGCGCCCACACCTTTGGGCCCGTGAATTTTGTGTCCTGACAGTGACAGCAGATCAATATTGAATACGTTAACATCTATGGGAAGATTCCCAACAGCCTGTACTGCATCCGTGTGGAATATCACACCTTTTTCACGGCAGATCTCTCCGATTTGTTTTATAGGCTGCACCGTTCCGATTTCGTTATTGACAAACATAACCGTACACAATGCCGTACTGTCACGAAATGCTTTTTTCAGTTCGTCAAGTTTAATAATTCCTTCTTCATCTACCGGAACATAAGTGACTTCAAAACCTTTTTTTTCAAGTTCCGCGCAGGTATTCAAAACAGCATGATGCTCAAATACAGACGTTATTATATGCTTCTTATTTTCTTGCAAAAAAGCGGACATAACACCGCGTATTGCCCAGTTGTCAGCCTCTGTACCGCCGCTTGTGAAAAATATTTCCTCCGGTGTGCAGCCCAAAGCCGCGGATGTTTTGATTCTTGCGTTTTCGACTGCCGCACTGGCATATTTGCCCTGTCCGTATAATTTATTCGACGGATTTCCGTAATGCTCCGTAAAATACGGCATCATTGCTTTAAGAACATTTCCGCTCACAGACGTAGTAGCGGCATTATCGGCATATACAATTCTTTGATTCATTTAAGAACCCCCTTTAAACTTTTCACGCTGGCTGACTGCCAGTGCATCACAGCGTTCGTTTTCTGTGTGTCCGGTATGTCCTCGAATCCAGTTAAACTCCACTGTATGTAATTCCAGCAACGGCAAAAGTTTTTGCCATAAATCAGCATTCGGTACAGCTTTATCTCCCGAACCTCCTGAGGAACGGTTCTTTATCCAATTGTTTTTCTGCCACGAATATACCCACTTTTTGCTTACACTGTCAGAAACGTAACGGCTGTCTGTCGTAAGTTCGACCTTACACGGTTCATTCAATGCCAACAGTCCTTCTATGACTCCGGTAAGTTCCATGCGGTTGTTTGTTGTAAGCTTCGCTCCGCCTGAGAGTTCTTTCTGTTTGTCTGCATACCTTAAAATTACACCCCAGCCTCCGGGCCCGGGATTCCCGCTGCACGCACCGTCCGTATATATCTTTACTTCCTTTATAACTCAACACTCCTTTTGATTTTGAACCTCAATTAGTATTATATCTCTTTTTTGGAAAAAAATCAAGACTTATTTTACAAATGCATGAAAACTTACGTGACACAGCCATTTGATTTTTTATAACCGCCAGAGACGGCTCCATGCGGTATACGGTATTGATACCCGCCGGCATACAGTCAAAACATCGCAAAGGCAAAGAAAAACCCGGCTTAAAAGTCTATTTTGTGAATGAAGACCATACAATGCTAAAGGGAAGGTGGTCGTGCTATGAGAAAAATATTGATTTGTTTAATTACTGCCGCAATACTTACTGTATCAGTCAGCGGGGAGATGCCGGAAGATTTCACCGCGTCAGCAAAAGCATGTGTGCTGATAGAGGCGGCTACGGGAGAAATAATTTATGCTTCAAATGCGGATGTGAAAATGCGTATTGCAAGTACAACAAAGATAATGACGACACTGCTGACAATTGAAAGCGGGGAACTGGACGAAAGTTTTACTGTTGATCCGGATGCAATCAAAGTAGAGGGGTCGTCAATGGGATTGCAGGAAGGCGACACGGTAACAAAAAGAGCTCTGTGTTACGGAATGATGCTGCCATCAGGAAACGATGCGGCAAATGCGTCGGCAATAAAAATCAGCGGAAGCTATGAAAAATTTTCCGAACTTATGAACGACCGTGCAAAAGCAATAGGAATGACACGAAGTTATTTTGTTACGCCGTCGGGACTTGAGGAAGATCCATCGGATACCGTGAAGTCGGGCGCCAGTGCGTATGATATGGCATTGCTTACAAGAGAGGCAATGCGCAATGAAACATTCCGTGAGATATGCTCACAGCAAAGGGCAATGGTGACGTTCGGGAATCCTCCGTATGACAGATGGCTTAACAATACAAACAAGCTGTTAAGTATGTGTGACGGCGTAATAGGTGTGAAAACCGGATTTACAGATGAGGCGGGCCGCTGTCTTGTAAGCGCGTGCAAGCGTGACGGAATAGAACTTATATGCGTTACTTTAAACGCTCCGTCAGACTGGGAAGACCATACGGCAATGTATAAGCGCGGATTTGCTGAACTTACCTTATCGGAAATGCCGGTGACGGAAAAATATTTTATAGATGTTGCGGGTGCGGACAGCATCGAACTGTTTCCGATGGATACGGTAAAATACGGCAAACTGCCAAATTGCAGCGAAGAAATAACTGTAAGACTTATTGCGCCGCCTTTCCTTTATATGCCTGTGGGGAATAACGAATCGGTTGCACAGCTGGAATTTTACTATAACGGCCGTTATGTTGACACCATAGAAATGACAGTGGGCAGTTAGAATCCGTTTACAGTAATTTCGATTGATAACAGGCTAAGTCTGTTATCAATCGACGCAGGCATTTGCGTGCGAGGTCTGGGCAAAGCCGAGACCGTAGCCGTTGGAAACGACTGTAATGACCTTTCCCGTTGAGGAACACAAGCGGTTTGCAAGGGCTTGACTTATTACGAATGGGGCGGTTATGTTAAAGTAACCGCTTTTTAAATTCGGTAATTTTACCAATATTCCGCAAATCTTTGACACCGGTTCCGAATTTGTTCAGAAAGCAGCCTTGATACGGATTTTGACTGTTTCTATAGCAATTTCGATCAAGAACGGGCTAAGCCCGTCCTCATCAACGCACGCAAATGCGTGCGGGTCTCGGCAAAGCCGAGACCATAGTCGTTAGAAACGACTACAGCAATTTCGATCGTGAACAAACTAAGCCCAGACCATAGTCGTTGGAAACGACTGTGCTATCCTTACCGTTGTCAAAAACTTTTTGCAAAAAATTCAGACGGCAGCATCAAAAAGTGTTGACGAGCCCCGAAAGATATGATATAATTAAACTTATATCATAAAGCATAGCCGTTTTTAACGGCTATGGTTCGGGCAAAGCCAAGTGAAAGGAAATAAAGACAGTGCAATACAGAACAATGCCCGGTACGGGCGACAAGATTTCAGTTTTAGGATTTGGGTGCATGAGACTTCCGACAGAAAGCGGATCAAAGTCTTACGGAGCTGACATTCTCAAAGAAGAAGCCGCCCGTCAGATACATCTTGCGATTGACGGCGGCGTCAATTATCTTGATACAGCCCAACCCTATCATGAAGGGAATTCGGAAAGTTTTCTTGGGGATTATGTCCTGAAAGACGGCTACCGTGAAAAAGTCTATTTAGCAACTAAGCTTCCGTGCTGGCTGATCAATACATATGAAGATATGGAATATCAGTTTTCTCAGCAATTGAAACGTCTGCGTGTTGATTACATTGATTATTATATGCTCCACGCTCTTGACGGAAAAGTATGGGATAAAATGTATTCCCTCGGCGTGACAGACTTTATGGACAGTCTGCTTAAAGACGGCCGTATCCGTCATATAGGATTCTCTTTTCACGGAATTTTAGAGGATTTCAAACGCATTACCGATGCATATAATTGGAATTTCACGCAGGTTCAGTACAATATCATTGACGAATATTTTCAGGCAGGCATTGATGGGATTAAATACGCTCATGCAAAAAACATTGGCGTAATTGTAATGGAACCGCTGCGAGGCGGATCTCTTGCCGAAGACATTCCGGATGATGTACAGAATTTATACAGCAGTGCACCGGTAAGAAGAACTCCCGCGGAATGGGCATTGCGGTGGGTTTTAAACCGTCCCGAAGTTACGCTGTTGCTTTCAGGTATGAACAGCCAGGAAAACATTCTGGAAAATATACGGGTCGCATCGGAAGCATATCCGGACAGTCTTTCTGAAAATGAAGTCCGCATGATTGAAGAAGTCCGCAAATGCTATCTTTCACACGGCAAATGTACAGAATGCGGATACTGTATGCCGTGTCCGGCAGGGATAGATATTCCGGACGCAATGAAAAATCCGGATAAAAACATAAAAGCTGCCGGACTCTGTCTTGATTGCGGAGTATGTGAAACGAAATGTCCGCAAGGAATTAAAATCCGGGAAATGCTTAAAAAATGCGGATAGAATTCAGCTCGCTTACAATCCGAAAACTTACATGATTTTGGGTGTATTAATAATTTGGAGGACTGTATGAAAATTAAAAAGTTTATTTTACCGGTGATGGGGATTGTACTGATTGCCGCAAGTTTGCCCGTAACAAACATTGCGGCAGACAGTGAGAAAAACTTGCAAGCCGGTATCGCCGCACTGTATCCAAATGACGCTGGCATCTCCGGTCACCCGGATGTCATAATTGCGGATAATTTTGACAGCTACAGCCAGATGCCTGACCTGCGCGGTATATGGTCGACTGTGAATGAGGATCATATGAACCTTTGTAATGAACCTGAAAATACTGTCGGCACAGGGCAGTCCCTGCAACTGAATATCCCGGAGCAAAACATCGAACGGTACACAGGACTTGATTTGTATCTTCCGGAAAAACAGGATACTGTTTACATACGCTATTATCAAAAAATTGATGAGAGTTATGCAATCGGCAACACAGTTTCAAATCATAACGGCGGCAGTATTTCCGGCGGTTACTGGACGTGCGGTGATGATTCGGGTCCGGGAATTTGTTCAAACGGCACAAATAAATTTCTTGCAGACCTCCAAAGCACACAAAGTACGGAGTTTGACGGGCACAGCATGATGGTGTACACATATCATCCGGATATGCGTTACAATGATATATGTCCTATTCCGGAAATGAATCCGACCCCGAGAGGACAGCAGTATGCCGACCATCTCTATCCGGACGGTGAAGTTATGCCATGGACATATTGGAAAGGGGATTACGGCGAAGATTTTATCCCCAGACCTAAATTTAATATCGAGTTAGGGCAATGGTATTGCTACGAACTGATGCTTAAGACGAACACTCCCGGACAGCGGGACGGAAGACTTACCGCATGGGTTGACGGTGAAATTATAATGGATTTTGGAAATATGCGTTTCCGTGACATAGCGGATTTGCAAATTGATTTGGTGGGTTTTACTTTCGGATGCGCTTCAAGTCCCACGAATACTAAATCCTGGTTTGACAATATAGTTGTTGCAAAGTCTTATATAGGACCTGTTGCGGCTGATAACCAAGATGCCGGCATCAAGGAACTCAAAGAAGAACTTTTAGGCATAAACTCAAACGCCGGCAGCAGTTTTGATGCAGACGCAAACGGAATTGCCAATGTGTTTGATTTGGTATATGTAAAAAAGGATCTGCTGTCGAATTTACCGTCCGTTCCGACAGTTTATGCGGATTTCGAAAAAGGCCCGTCACAGTATTTCCATGCTTCTGACGGATGGACTAACGGTTCGGTTT
This sequence comes from Oscillospiraceae bacterium, assembly GCA_031271475.1. Taxonomy (GTDB): domain Bacteria; phylum Bacillota; class Clostridia; order Oscillospirales; family Ruminococcaceae; genus JAISVP01. The sequence continues at coordinate 10,745 of JAISVP010000015.1, forward strand.
TTGACTGTGTATGGAGAGGGAAGAATGCATTTTTTGCCGACGGCGCACTCAACCTTACCATTGATGAAGAACCTGATGCAAGGTATAATTACTCCGCCGCAGAATACCGGACATATGATTTTTACCATTACGGATATTATGAAACGTCTATGCAGGCTATAAAAAATGACGGCGTTGTGTCTTCATTTTTCACTTATACAGGTGAAACTGACGGCAATCCGTGGGATGAGATTGACATTGAAATTCTCGGCAAGGACACCACAAAAGTGCAGTTCAATTATTTCACGAACGGCAATGGCGGTCATGAATATTTCCATGACTTAGGGTTTGATGCATCCGAAGGATTCCATACTTACGGATTCGACTGGCAGCCAGACAGTATAACATGGTATGTGGACGGCGAGGCTGTTCATACTGCAACTGCGGATATTCCCGTAACTCCCGCACGGATTATGATGAATGTCTGGCCGGGTACAGGTGTTGACGGCTGGCTGAATCCGTATGACGGCAATACTCCTCTAACCGCAAAATATCAATGGGTTAGTTATGATGAAAGTTTGCATTAAGACTTTATCCAATGATATATAGCAGTTTGCCCCGCCGTAAAACGGCGGCAATACGTTATGCATTGTTTTCGCCCGCTTGGGACAAAAAGTCAAACTGCTATAAGAAACTGTTTTCTGACTGCGAATACCGGAACGGGTTGGAGACTTTTCTAAATTTAACAGTAAATCAGCACGGTTGCAGTGGCATACAGTTTGCAGTGGGAAATGCTGACAGAAACAGATCTGTTCCCAAGCAGTTTTTTCGCATTCCCGGCAAGTATGATATACGGAGCACCGAGTTCATTGTTTAAGGTAGTGACATCCGTAAGTTCAAAATCCCGTATTCCCGTACCCAAGGCTTTTCCGAATGCTTCTTTAACGCAAAAACGTCCCGCAATCATTGCGGGTGCGTTTTTTTTTGTGCGGAACAGTTCCAATTCCGCAAGAGAAAATACTCTTTCAAGAAATCTGGGAGTGTTTATAGATTTTTCAATTCGTGATATTTCGATTATATCCGTGCCTATACTCATATTCAGCTCATTTCTTTGCGTTTTTTTACCACTTTCAGATATGAAAATTCTTCTCTTTCTTTCTCTTCAAGGAAAGAGGTAATAGTTTTCACTTGCTGTGAAAACCGCGGAATCAGTATGTTTTTCAGTGCATTTGCACGTTTTTGTGTTTTCTTAATAACTACGGCAAGCCGATGAATACCGCTTTCAACTTCGGCTAATGTCACAGTCATCTCTTTAACGCGGTTAAAGCTTACGAATGCTTTATCAAGTTCTGAATTTGTAAGATAGAAACCGTAAGGGGCG